>CAZNZS010000004.1:0-64559 GCA_964577585.1 uncultured Acutalibacter sp. | reverse complement strand
TGTTGCTTTTTGTAAAGAAAGCTGGTAAAATGTAAATGCGCCGCAAGGCGCGGGAGCTTGCCATAACGGTGGACGGCTGATCTTTTACGGAAGATCTGGAACTTCCGAGTACATAGAAACCCTTTTACAGGGAATCTACTGGAAAGGAGTTGAGCTTATGAGCGATTATGAGCTGTTAGCCATTGTATTGATGATTCTTGCAATCATCATACCTTTGATAATAGCTTTGAACGCAAAAAAGTAGCCGCCTCGACCAAAGGAACAGCTACTTTTTTGAGTAGATAACTTGGGTCAGCCGTCTATCGGCAAGCTCCCTTTTCTGTCTATATTATACACACCCACCCGCGTGTTGTCAACAGGGAAGAGCACCCCTCCGTCACTAAAGGGCAACCCCTCCACCGCCATACGGCGGTCCCCCTCCCCTTTCAGGGGAGGTCAAGGGACCTGTTAACCTCCCCTGAAAGGGGAGGGGGACCATGCTTTAGCATGGTGGAGGGGTGACCTCTTCATAAGAGGTGAGAAGAGTGAAGCGTCATTCCCCCATTCGCTCCTTTACTCTTTGATCAATGTATTCACACACTTCATGAAAGTGATGTGCCACATCTCCATTAGAAATCCGGAGGACTTCCAACTTATGGGCCTTCAGCGATTCCGTTCGTGAAAAATCATACTCCTGCCCTTCCGGCGTATAATGCTGGCTCCCATCCAATTCGATCACAAGCTTTGCCTTGCTGCAATAGAAATCCACAATATAATTGTCTATGACTCGCTGCCTATAGAACCTCACCGGATATTTCCGAAGAAAGCCATACCAGATTCGCCGCTCCTGCTCTGTCATGTTCCTGCGCAGAGAACGGGCATTCTTTTTCAGATCTCCCCGATACCCGGTAAAGGAATAATCATTTTCCGGCATTACCCTGTCCTCCTCGCGCAGGTTTATTTCCACTGGAATTATAACTCTTCCTGTTTTTTTGGTCAACCCCTCCACCATGCTACGCATGGTCCCCCTCCCGCTTTCAGGGGAGGCAAGAACACTCCTCAGTCGCCTGCGGCGCCAGCGTCTCCGCTTTGCTCCGGGTGCAAAGCGCCGGTGGCGCTTGTTCTGCACCGGAGACCAACGCCCCTTTCAGGGGCGCCGAGGAATTCTTTCAGGGGAAGCGAGAAGGCCTCTAACACAACTAACAAACAAAAGTGCCCGGTGCATTGCACCGGGCACTTTTAAGGCTTGTAATAGGTTTTATATCTCGTTACTGAAGGTCAACCCCTCAGTCACGACTTCGCCGTGCCAGCGTCTCCGCTTCGCGTCGGTCGGTTCGCACCAGCGTCCCACTGGGACGCGCTCGCCCCTTTCAGGGGCGCCGAGAAGCGGGGATTTATTCGGCGGGGGTCTCAGGTGCAGCAGGGGCCGCGCCGGGGATGGTGATCTCGGTCTGATAGTAATCAGACTTCACGCTCAGAGAAGCGAACATCAGGTCATGATAAGCCCAGTGGTTCTTGGAAAGATCCGGGAAGGGGTTCTTCACGGTGGCATCATCTCTGATGGTCTTCTCGTCAGCCGCTTCGAGACCCAGATACGGGTTCACCATGTGGGCAGCCTGGCAGCGAGCCGTGGAAACGCCTCCGCGGAAGGTGCCGTCCGGGAAACCATTGATGGTGCCGTTCTCGCACATGGCCGCGACAGACTCACGCGCCCAGCTCGGGATCTTATCGATATCGGTAACCTTGGTGGTGGTAGCGCCTTCTGTCTTCACACCGAATGCACGGGCGATCATGACAGCGGCCTGTTCACGGGTAACCTTATCATCGGGGTGGAAGGTTCCATCCTCAAAGCCCTTGATCACGCGCTGATCCTCAGACAGCTCCAGGTTGCAGGCCAGATAAGGAACATACCAAGCGGTAGAATCCTTCTTCACATCCTTAAAGCCTTCCGTCTTGCTGTAATCATAGTTCTTGGTGGCGTCGAACTTGCCGGAGGAAACCAGCAGCATCTTCAGCAGCTCAGCACGGGTAACACTCTTTTCGGCATTTACTTTTCCCTTGTTGTCGCCCATCATGTAGCCTTCGAAGACAGCGGTCAGGCCATTTTCAAGCTCGTTCTCCTTGAACTGATAGCCAACCTTAACAATGTGATCCTTGGTACCGTCGGTGGACCAGCCCGTGAAGACTGCGCCCTTGACGATATCGGTGACCTCGGTCAAAGAGGTGATCTTGTTCTCTTCGTCTACTTCAACCTCATCCATGCCGGCAACAGCATAGCCCTTGGTGTCATAGGGGATGCCGGAGCCAGAGGACTTGCGGCCGATCGATGCGGTCACGGCAAGGTTGAAGTTTGCGTTATCAAAGTTCGTGGCAAATTTGCCGGAAGCTGTAATATTCGCCAGAGTCACGGTGATGTCGCCGGCAGTGATGGTCCATTCGTCATCAGTGCCCTGCTCAAGGCCGGCGGCAGCCGCGATCTTTACAGTGATAGCATCGGTATCATCAGCCGGAGTAAGGTCGATGGTGGTTTCGGCAATGTCAGCGCCGGTCACTTCGATGGTGGTCTTGTTATCCGCAAATGTAGCGGTCAGGCCTTCCACGTCTGCAAGCTGCTCGGTAACGTCAACGCCGGTGATCACGATGGTGTCGCCGATCTTGGCGGGAGTTACGTCAGCTGCGGACTGAGTAAGATCCGTGATCTCGGTCACAGTCTTGTTGCCGGCGGTGAAGATAGTGCTGTTGGCCTTCAGAGCGGCAAGGATATCAGCATCGGTGGCATAATCCTTTACCTTGCCCTGAGCAACGGTAATATCATCTACCATGACGTCGGCTTCCTTAACGGCTGCAACGATCTCTTCAGCGGTAGCGCCTTCCTTCAGGCCCTCTACAGTGGCCTTTACGGTGGTGGCGGTTGCCTGCCCGATCGTGCCGGTCAAGGTGGGCAGCTGATATACATCGCCGTTAGCAGCCGTCCAAGTGGTCTGTGTGCCGGTGGCAGTCAATGTGCTGCCGGCGTCAGCGCCGCTGTAAGCAAGGGTTACACCGAAGTCAGACAGTGCAAAGTCAGAACCGTCAGGCTTCTTGGTGGTGATGGTTCCCTTGAAGGTCGCATCGCCGTCATAGTCCTTGCTCTGATCGTCAAAGGCTACCGTGGTAACGCCCTTGCCGGTCTTGGCTGCGAAGGTGTAGGTCGACACATCGGTGGGGGTCGCATCAGGCAGCTTATAGGTAAAGGTCTTCTCTGTAAGATCAACATTGGCTGCGGCAATATCCGTTGCTGTAGCACCGTTGATGGATACGGTGAAGCCGGTAAGCTCCTGACCTGCGGTAATCGTACCGGTATAGGTTCCCTTAATGGTCACGCCGCCGGTCTTTACGATGTTGCCGGTAATAGCTGAATCGTCAGCATTGTTGACAAAGGTGAAGTCGCCAGCCAGCTTATAGCCGATGGGGCTGACAGTGCCCTTTACAGTGGGCTTGTTGGTAGGAACGATATACCTGTCGGCAACACCGGCGGCTGTTGAGGTCAAAGCACCAACTGTTACATTTGCAGCATCGATAGTCTTATCGTTGTCCGCAGTAGAAGGAGTTTGTGCCTGCGTCGCCGTATACACACCTGTGATCACGCTGGTGACCGCGTCGCTGCCAAAGATACCGTCAGCGGTGGTGTACGTATAGGTCGCCGTCTTGGTCAGGTCAGCAGTATTGGTAGCATCCTGCTTGACAGCGGGCAGATTCACATTTGCACTGGAAGCAAATGTCAACTGCTTCTTGCCAATTGCAGCTGTGGTATAGTCCACATAGGTGTTATCCAAAGCCGCGGAAGTGATACGGAAGGTCATTTTGGCATTGTCGGAGCCGTCATAGGAAAGTACGCCGCCGTAGATAGAAGCAGGAACCTTGCCGCCAGTTACTCCATAGGATGGATTCGCGGTATAAGTTGTGCCCTTGCTCCATCTGTAGGTCAATGTGCCCGCATCGGCAGGAGCGCCGGTAAGGGTGGGTATAATGTCGTCTCCGTAGTTTGTTCCGGTATTGCTAGCTGTGCCGCTGAGGGGATCGCAGGCGGTGAAGGTGCCGGTCAGCATTGTGGCGGGAACGGTTGCAGGAGCAACTGCGTCTACCGCGTCACTGGACACCTGGATCTTATATGTTTTTGCCTTGTCAAGATTTGTGCCGTCAAAAGTCAGAGTGGCAGTCTTCTTGTTGGAGCTCACGGTGACGGAGTTAACGGCAATACTGGAATCAGTAAAGCTGGTACCGTCAGTTGATTCGAGAATCTTAAAGGTGCCGCCATCCTTGAAGTTGCCCTTATCGTCTACTGTTACATCCAGAGTACGGCCAGTTGTCTTGGCCTTCTTGGTGTTAGCAGGAATGCTGACAGAAGCATCGTTGGAGACAACTTTAACTGTAATAGCATTGGCTTTCAAAGTACCAGTTGTCTTATCAGCGCCTTCAGATGCACTAACAATATTACCTGTACCATTTGCATCTTTTGCCCAAAGAATCGCAGTGGCATTGTCCTGTCCGCCTGAAGCTGTACTGCTTCCAATATAGTATGTTCCTGTCGGAGCATCTGCTTTTACTGTTACAGGAACTACAGCTATCCACTCTGCCTTTGTAGGCAAATAGTAGTTTCCTCCGGCAGCCAATGTAATAGCTGCGCCTGTTTGCCCATTACCAAAGGTAAGGTTGTCACTTGTTCCACGCGAATCAACCGAATATCCGCCTGCATATGCCAAATAGCTTGGTACTGCTGACAAGCTGGATGGATCTGCTGGGTTACTAAACCCTCCACCAGCTACCAGACCGTTTAACATGGCTGTACTCGCCATACTTGTGCTAAATGCAGATGTGGGAATGGCCAGAGAAATCGATCCACCTGCTAAGCCTTTATATTCGCTAATTGTTCCTTCCAAATTAAAGGCTACATAGAACGTGTCTCCACGTGATACTTCTATGGCAGTTGCGCCTGCGTTTGTTTCATCCTTAAACAAACCGTTCGCTTTTGCTGCCACGCTATCCAGCGTCTGCTTATTCGCTTCACTGGATTTTACGGTGACATAATCATCCTCCGTCTCTAGAGTATAAGCCTCATAGTTATAACCAACAGCGTTGGAAGCACCTGAATTAGAACCGGTATAGCCTGTTCTAATAGTAGTCAGTGCTGTTGTTTTCGGAAATGCTTGCCCCGTAGCACCATGATATAATGACTTGCCTGCCATGAGTGTCATGGTAACATACTCACTGGGGTTTCCGCTCAACTCAATGCTGGCTTCTTCTTTGCTCGTTGCATCTGCTGCCAAACTGCTCATCGGCAGCATGCTTGCCATCAGCAACATCACAAGAAGTAACGACAACACTCGTTTGAACGCTTTCGTTTTTCTCATTTGCTTTTTCCTCCCATTGTTTTTTTGGGTTTTTTATATATTTCTCGCGCCTGCTTTTGCCTGTCAAGCAGGCGCGGAATATATTTGGTAGTTCTTGCCGGCTTTTTGCCGCAAATCAGTACCTGTTATCAATCATCGGACGCCTAACCAACTGTGCATACGCCTGGTTCATCAAACCGGCGTCTCTTGCGTCACCTGCACTGTCTTCGTTCATGTCTACCACCAGCACGCTCAAATCTCTGTTTGGCGTTCCGTCTGCTTCAACAAACGCATAACTCAACTGTGCATAGAACTGGTTCGCTAAACCAGCATCTCGAGCATCCAGCGTCAAGTCAAGATTTGCGTCTCCCGGACGGTATGTCAGCTTTACATTTCTGAATGCATAGTAGGTATCTGCTCCATCCTGAATCGTGTACTTGATTACATAGAACTCTTGTCTTCTGTGGATTCCTCCGGCTGTATTGCTCTCGAAGTAATCCCCGATATCATTGTTAGCATTCCGTTCTACATGCTGAGGATTAATGCTTGTCAAGGTTATCTTCTGATCGTTTCGGATGGTAATCTCATTGTTGATCTCTGTCCCATCCGCGTTCAGTTCCTTGACAGCCACAGAACGGTTGTCCGGGTCTGCCGCAATCCAATCAGCCAGCGTTGCGTAATGGGTCCCGGTGGCGGGCGCTGCTTCACCTTCGGCATAGCCGTTTTCGATCACGGCTGTTCCGATACGCTTTACAGAGCCTTCCAACTCTTCCCACGCCTGCACGTCTTCCGCCGTTTCATACCTGTACCAGAAGACCAGGTCTGTCCGGTAATCCAGCGCTGTTATGCTGCTGTCTTCCGCCTGCAAAGCTGCCAGCTTCTTCGATGCCGGTGTTCCCGCTGTGCCGGAGCTCAACCACAAATCGTTGTTGCCGTCTGTCAGCACAAACTTCTCTGCCTTCGGGTCTGTTGGATCATCGTTTTCCGGATCGTAATCAGTATACAACGAAAGTTTCACAAATGCAACCTTATTTCCAGAATTTGTTATGGAAATTGGATTGCCGCCGGATTTGGCGTTTGCCACGTCCAGCCCGGCCACCAGATAATAGCCGCTTCCGGCCAGGGTGGGAACTTCTTTCAGAACCTCAGCCCAGTAGTTGGTGATCTCAGCGGGGGCCGGGTCCTCTTCGGTAGGATCGGGAGTATATGTGGCGTCGATCTCCCTGGCGTTTGCTCCACCGGGGATACCGGTATCGCTGTACCACAGGGTCCAGCTTACCTTGGGAGTAGAAGCGCCATCAGAAACCAGAGGAATGGTAACGTTCTGGGTACCCAGGGTGGTGTTGGCATCGGTATAGGGAGCCAGGTCAAGGACCTGCTGGTTGGTAGTGAGGCTGCCGGCAGTGAGGTGGACATTTGCCAGAAGGATATCGTCTGTCAGGGGCAGAGCGGCGTCGGCTTTTTCATAAATTCCTACGACGCTGTCGGACTTGTTCTTACCGATTTCGATCAGCCAGGCCTCCACCTGACCGCCGGAAAGGTTCAGGCCCTGGAAGGCTTCATAATTGATGGTGGTATCCTCCGGGTCGGTAAAGCCGTTAAGAGAAGCAGCCGCGGTGTTCACCGTAATGACATAGCAATTGGTGTCCGCTTCCCCGATCTTTACTGTCTCCTGAACGGTCAGGGTATCATTGGAAACAAAGAAGCGAACTGCTCCTGAAGCATCCTGATACTTCAGGATGGCATGGGTGCTGCCGGGGACAAAATCGGAGCCAAGAGCCGTTGCCTCGTCTACAGGCACATACACCTTGACCACATGGTCGGCGGCAGTTGTGCTCTGCTTGGGGCCGTTGGTGACCACCACTCCGGTGTTGAGGGTCTTCTTGGTCTTCACATGCTCAAAGTCCGTGCCTCCGATCTGCAGATCGAGGGGATCGGAAACGTTGAAGCCCACGGGAGCGGTGACGCCGGTGAGGGTGGCGGGGTCGATCAAAGCCACATCCTGAGCGGTGCCGTTGGCGTTATTGATCAGCGCGGTCTTTGCGGCGGCGGCTGTCACGTCATAATCGGCATTGAGGGTGTAGGTTTTGCTGTCGCTTCCTGTCAGAGAGGCCGCGTCCTCGAAATCGGCGGCGGTGATCACATCGCCGGCCTTGAGCCAGTTCTGAACAGGCAGTGTCACAGTGATGCTTTCCTCCGCGCCTGTTCTGGGCTCCACGCCCACCGCGCCGGAGGCGGGGCCAAGGTGAACCGCGGTGGCGGTCAGGGTCTTGGGCAGCTTGGCCTTTACTCCTGCCAGCACGTCAGCCTGAATGTCCTGATACTGAACGCCCACGGTGGTGGGGTCTACCTCGGCAACGGACCATAATACATAGTCCTCCGCGCCGTAGTTGGCGGAAGCGGGATCGGAAAGGGCCAAACCGTCGGTATGCAGCCGGACGGAGACCTTGCCGCCCATAGAGTTCAGCAGGGTCTTGGAGTCCTTGCCGGTATCCAGCGTGACTGCCACTTCTCCGGCCGCCGCGTTTTCGATATCGACCTTGCCCACATGGACATTGTCCACATATACTTCGGCCACCAGACCTGTATAATCCTTGCCGTCTTCCTTTGTGATATTCAGCTTCAGAACATCGTCCTGAGGATAGGGGTTATTCTGAATGACGGCGGTGGAAGCAAGAGAAGCGGGATCCACAGGCTCGTTGGTATACTGCCCCTCTACCACCTTGACCTGCCAGGTAACGGGGGTAAGATCGGAGCGGCTGTCCGCATTGATGGGCAGGGTGCTGCCCGCATTCTTCCGGTCGGCCGCATCGGGCTTCAGGATATTTTCATTGTTCGTGCCGTTCTGGAAGGTCAGGGTGACGTAATCTGCCGTATAGTCTTTATTGGTACTGGTCTCGGCCCACTTGGCCGCCTCAAAGGGAGTATCCACTTCTTCCGTATAGGTGGCGGAGGGGTCTACCTTGATCTTCGTTACGGTCTGGTTCAGTTCATTGAGCTCTTTCACTGACATGTAATAGCCGAAGCGGCGCTGGGGGCCGGTGAGGCCCAGAGCGGCGGCGTTTGTCACCGAGCTGTCTTCCGCGTTGGCCGCAGCCAGATAATTCAGAATATCGTCTTTGGTGATGGTATAAGTATCAGGATCGGTCACAGCGGAGCCGAGGAAGGTAAGGATATCATCCTTCAAAAGCTGTATCCTCTCAGGCGCGGGAGCGTCCACGCCCATGAGAGCATACTCTTCCTGAACGCCCACTTCAAACTCCGCTATGTAGGCGTTTCCACCCTGGGGATTCACGGTGTAAAGCTCAAGCTTTGTTCCGATATCCCGGGCAGTCTGGTTCACATACAGGGTATAGGTGTATGTGTCAGCTTCCCCGTCCGCATGAACAACTTTGGCTTCCTTAAAGTCTGCCGGGTCGGAGACGCTTCCCACCTCCTGGCCGGTGACAGCGTCATACAACACGATCTCAAAGTTTGTCAGATCCGCAGGACGGGTCCCGCCGGTCTGAAGGCTGGTAAAGACAGAATTCAGTTCGCCCAGCTCATCACCGGAGATCTCGATGGTATCCTTATAGTCATCGCCAAGGGGTTTATTTTCCTTTACGCTGACGCTCAGCTCTTTACCGGAAATATGAATGGTACGCCTGACCGCGGCGGCAGCCTTGACCGAATATGCCGCGGGGTTGGCATACTCCCCGTCATAAAGGTCTCCATTAGGCAGGGAGGCCTTGAGCTCAGTTGACGTGGGGATCACAAAGGAAGCCTCAAAGGCGGTTTCCTTTGTCAGCGTGTTGGTATCGCTTGCGTTCAGCAGAGCGGTTTTCAGAGCATCGTTGTCATTATATTTTGTGGTGGTCTCTGTCACGTTGAGCCTTGCCTGAGCAGCGGCGTCCTTATTGGTCCACTCCAGAATCTGGGCCTTGGAAAGCACCAACTCCTGGGAAGGAAGGGTGTTGTCCGCGGCGGGAGGTCCGTTGACCGTAAAGGTGGCGCTGCCGATATATTTTACAAAGCGTTCCCAGTTGGTATCGGGGCTGATATTGAATTCTGTTCCGTCAGCGTCCGTCACCTCCACATCAGAGGCGACAATGGCGGTCTTCCCGTCAGTCACGGGAATTTCCACCTTTTCGCTTTCCTTATCATTAGATACAGGCGCGTTGGTATAGGTAAGCAGCACCTTCCCGCCCGCGGTAATTTCACTATGGTTGTTCAGATCTAACCCTTTATAGAGTCCGTTGGTCACGTCGTTGCCTTTAAAGGGCAGAGTTGCTATCAAGGTACTGGGATCTCCTGTGGTGTAAAGCCTGATCCGGTCTCCGTCCGTCATATACTGCTTGGTTTTGCCCACAACATAGAGGAAATTATCTTCCGGGTCGGGGTTTGCCAGATAGTAATCCGCCGGGTTGGGGTCGACCTGCACATAAATCGCCTGGCCGTAGCCCGCGGCGGGAATCTGGCTGGGGGTGGTATAATACACACTGGGCTGGCGGACAGTCACCGTCGTTCCGTCAGGCATAGTGGCGGTGGTGGATTTATAAGGATTCACAAGGAGGAATTTGCCGTGCTTGCAATATTCACCGGTGGCGGCATCCACGCCGTCCTGGGTAAAGCCCAGGCTGCCATCGTAAAGGGCGGCGTCGCCCCAGGCGGCCTTCAGGGCAGGAGAAACGGTATTGCCCAGCGCATTTTCATAGGGGGCGTTCATGTCCGGATCTGTTGCTGTAATCTGGGCCAGCACATCGGCCACGGTATCGCCCAGCTTGATCTTAATGGGGTTGTCCTCTTTTGCACCGGGGTTATTCCCAAGTACATAAGAAGTGTTGCCGGTATAATAGACCGGGTCTTCGGGATCAATGTCAATGGGGCCGATGGCCTCGCTGGGATCCTTGCCTGTTTCCAGACGGGCCAGGAAGACCTTGCTTTCGCCCTTCAAATAGCCATAGCCGGGGTTCTGCTTCCAGGTATCGTTGGCTGAATCATAGCCCAGCAGGTAAACGGTTTTCCCTGCAACGGAAGCTTTGTCCGCAACGGTATTATCGGTAAACACGCCGTTGTCGAGACCGGAACCGCCTGTGCCTGTCGCATCATTTGTAAGCCGAGTGCGGCCCAGCTCTTCACCCTTTTCATATGTATCTTCTCCCGTTTTCTTCGCGGCATAGAAGATCACCGTGTCGCCTTCCACAAAGACGTTCTCTTCGGCCGGGAAGGTCAGGGTGTCCATGTAATCTGTTGCAGTCTTATCACTGGCCACAGTTACATAGGGGTAGTTCGGAATGTTGGTAACCTTATCCTGATACTTATCCGGATCCGCGCCGGGCTTAGCGGAGGGATCGGTAACTTTTACTTCAATAGCATTAGCTTTCAAAGTACCAGTTGTCTTATCAGCACCTTCTTTTGTTGATACAATATCACCCGTACCATTTTCAGCGTTATTCCAAAGAACCGCAGTAGCATTGTCCTGTCCGCCTGAAGCTGTACTGCTTCCAATATAGTATGTCCCTACTGGGGCATCCGCTTTTACTGTTACAGGAACTACAGCCACCCACTCTGCCTTTGTAGGCAGATAGTAGTTTCCTCCGGCAGCCAATGTAATAGCTGCACCTGTTTGCCCATTACCAAAGGTAAGGTTGTCATTTGTTCCACGCGAATCAACTGTATATCCGCCTGCATATGCCAAATAGTCTGATACTGCTGACAAACTGGATGGATCTGCCGGATTACTAAACCCGCCACCGGATACCAAACCGTTTAGTATAGCAGTACTCGCCATACTTGTGCTAAATGCAGATGTGGGAATGGCCAGAGAAATGGATCCGCCTGCTAAACCTTTATAATCGCTAAGTGTCCCTTCCAGATTAAAGGCTACATAAAAAGTATCTCCACGTGCTACTTCTATGGCAGTTGCGCCTGCGTTTGTTTCATCCTTAAACAAACCGTTCGCTTTTGCTGCCACGCTATCCAGCGTCTGCTTATTCGCTTCACTGGATTTTACGGTGACATAATCATCCTCCGTCTCTAGAGTATAAGCCTCATAGTTATAACCAACAGCGTTGGAAGCACCTGAATTAGAACCGGTATAGCCTGTTCTAATAGTAGTCAGTGCTGTTGTTTTCGGAAATGCTTGCCCCGTAGCACCATGATATAATGACTTGCCTGCCATGAGTGTCATGGTAACATACTCACTGGGGTTTCCGCTCAACTCAATGCTGGCTTCTTCTTTGCTCGTTGCATCTGCTGCCAAACTGCTCATCGGCAGCATGCTTGCCATCAGCAACATCACAAGAAGTAACGACAACACTCGTTTGAACGCTTTCGTTTTTCTCATTTGCTTTTTCCTCCCATTGTTTTTTTGGGTTTTTTATATATTTCTCGCGCCTGCTTTTGCCTGTCAAGCAGGCGCGGAATATATTTGGTAGTTCTTGCCGGCTTTTTGCCGCAAATCAGTACCTGTTATCAATCATCGGACGCCTAACCAACTGTGCATACGCCTGGTTCATCAAACCGGCGTCTCTTGCGTCACCTGCACTGTCTTCGTTCATGTCTACCACCAGCACGCTCAAATCTCTGTTTGGCGTTCCGTCTGCTTCAACAAACGCATAACTCAACTGTGCATAGAACTGGTTCGCTAAACCAGCATCTCGAGCATCCAGCGTCAAGTCAAGATTTGCGTCTCCCGGACGGTATGTCAGCTTTACATTTCTGAATGCATAGTAGGTATCTGCTCCATCCTGAATCGTGTACTTGATTACATAGAACTCTTGTCTTCTGTGGATTCCTCCGGCTGTATTGCTCTCGAAGTAATCCCCGATATCATTGTTAGCATTCCGTTCTACATGCTGAGGATTAATGCTTGTCAAGGTTATCTTCTGATCGTTTCGGATGGTAATCTCATTGTTGATCTCTGTCCCATCCGCGTTCAGTTCCTTGACAGCCACAGAACGGTTGTCCGGGTCTGCCGCAATCCAATCAGCCAGCGTTGCGTAATGGGTCCCGGTGGCGGGCGCTGCTTCACCTTCGGCATAGCCGTTTTCGATCACGGCTGTTCCGATACGCTTTACAGAGCCTTCCAACTCTTCCCACGCCTGCACGTCTTCCGCCGTTTCATACCTGTACCAGAAGACCAGGTCTGTCCGGTAATCCAGCGCTGTTATGCTGCTGTCTTCCGCCTGCAAAGCTGCCAGCTTCTTCGATGCCGGTGTTCCCGCTGTGCCGGAGCTCAACCACAAATCGTTGTTGCCGTCTGTCAGCACAAACTTCTCTGCCTTCGGGTCTGTTGGATCATCGTTTTCCGGATCGTAATCAGTATACAACATGACAGGCACGATTGCAAACTGGTAATTCGACAAATTCATGGTGTAAGGTTCGGTATATTTTGCACAAGCCGCAAGGCGCAGGTCGCTGTTCACGTCAGCAAGAAGGCCGGGGGCGTCTTCGGCGGAAACATCCTGCCAGGTCATGCCGCTGTCCGCGGTCTGCTGGAGCTTCCAGCCGGCAAAGGCAACGGTGTCTCCCGCGGGAATGTCAGAGGCGTTCTGAATCAGGGGCAGCTTCACGGCTTCCGGCGTGGTATTCCCGCCTGTATAGAAGCTTACCTCCGTCACGTCCTCCACCAGGGAAGCAAGCGCTTCAGCGGTTGTTACCGTGCCTGCTGTGAGATGCAGAGTTCTCGGCGATTCAATGGCGGAAATTTCCGTGCCGCCCGCGGAGGAATCAGAGATCTTCACGGAGAGGAAGGCAGAGTATTCCGCGTCATTGGGCTGGCTGATGATCGGGTCACCGTCCCGGTTCACCACGTTGGGCAGGGTAAAGGAAAGCTCCACCACATCACCGGGGTTTATACCAGCCGTTTTATTCACCTTGTTATCATACTCCGCGTACCACTTGCTGTCAAGATAATTCTCATCAATTTTGACAAGATTTTCGCCAACCATTTCATAATAGCTGCTTCCGGCCGTGCCGAGGGTGAAGGAGAGGCCCGAAGTGCTCACCACAGTGATCTCATTCGGGATCAGCGCCTTTACCTCCGCTTCCGTTGCGCCAACGGCAACCTGGATGGGTCTGCCGGAGGAGCCGGCATCACTGGAGGCTGCGCTCCAATCGCCGGAATAGACCTGAGCCTCCGCGCTGAAGGGAACGTCCATGGTGGCGGGATAGGGCAGGCTTTCCATGCCGTCGCCCTCCCGGGTGATATAGGCCGTGCCGCCTTCCACGGGCAGTACCTTATCCAGGTAATCCGTCATGGTGGCGCTTGCGGCATAATCCTCAATGGTCTTCACCAGGTGGAAGGTGGTCTCGCTCAGGCCGCGGACGTACACGCGAACGGTTTCACCGTTCTTGATGGCGTTCTCCGCGGTGAGATCCTGCTGCTCCAGCTTGACGGTGTCCTTCACCGCGCCATCGCGGTCGCCGGTGACATTATCAAGGCTGAAGGACACGCCGGCGTCGGCGGAAATGGGGGCGGAGCGGTAGCCGATCCTGCCCTGGGCGGTATAAGGCGTACCGTCCACGGTGACCGCCGCTTCCAGCGTTACCACCTTGGCCTCGCCCATCGTTACCTGAGCGGTGATGTTATCGGCGGAGGGCGTGACGGTCACGTTTGTGGCGCTGGGCGTGGCGGAGCTGAGGCTCCACACGCCGGCGCTCTCGGCAGCTGTAAAGGCCGGGGTATCGCTGAGCTCATCGCCGTACTCGTCCAGGAACAGGAGCTTGAGCTCGCCGCCTGTCTCAGCGTCGTTCAGAATCACGTCTTCGATCTTCGTAAAGGTGAGGGTGGGAACGCCGTCTTCGCCGTAATCCCTCTTTACCGTCAGGGTATAGCGGCCCTCCACGCTGCCGGAGGAAGCCGTTACCACATACCGGCCGGGAGCACAGGCGCTTGTCACGGTGAGGAGGCCGTCGGGATCGATGGAGATGCCGGCGGGGTTATCCTGGATCTTCCAGCCGTAGGGGGCGGTCATGGGATCGCCGAACTGGTCGTATCCTGTGGCGGTGAACTGAACATTCTCCGTGCCGGGAGTGGAAGCGTCTTCCATAACGGGAGCAACCAATTCGCCGGTCTCGGAAACCTTGCTGCTGTCGGTGGCAACATCGATCCAGGTAAGCTCGGAGGGAGTGTCCGCGGGGACAACATCCACCACGCCGGTACCGGTCACGATGACGCCGTCCTTCTCGGAAGCGCCGGAAATGCGCACCGAGGTGGAGCCGCCCAGCTTCAAGGTCGCGGTGTCATTGTCCATTTCGGGACTGCCGCCGCCATTGATGCTTACAGGCGCGTTGAAGGTGACGGACTCGGCATCGCCAACAACACTGCCGTAGGAATCAATATATTTGGTAGAAATCTGCACGCTTTCCGTGCCCTCTCTTACGGAAACGGGCCGGAACTGCAGGCCGCTTACGGTCTCATACTCCACGCCATCGATGGAAAGGGTGACGCTTTCCTTCAGCGCGCCTACCGAGGCGGTGAGGGTGGTATCCTTCTTTTCGGCGGTGGCGGAAACGGTGATCTTGCCGTTTCTGTCCACACTGACGCCGGTGACATAGGGCGCAATGGACCACTGCACTGTCTCGCCGGTCATCACGCCGCCGAACTGATCCTTGACAACGGCATTGTAAACCGCTGTGCCGGGGGCGGATATGGTATTATCGGACGCGTCAAGCCTGGTGACGGTGATGGAGGTGGGAACCGGGGACGCATCGGAAACAGTGACGTCGCCTTCCACCGCGGTGACGCCGTCAGCCTCAGCGCGAACGCGGAAGGCGGTGACGGTGCCGTCCAGGGTGACCGCGCCGTTCTGTGCCACAGCGGCTGTGCCGCCGGTGGCGTTCATGAGAGACCAGCGGATCTCAGCGCCGGGGATCTCCGTGCCGTACTGATCCAGCACACGGCCCTGCAGCATGGCGGGGGCGGCGCGGGAAACGGTTTCGGTGAGGATCTCAACAGTGCGGGGATCGGAAGCGTCGCGGCCTGCGAATACCTTTACAGTACCGGTCTTGTCCTCCGCGCCGTCCATCTGGGCGGTGGCGGATATCGTATAAGTATCGGCCGAGCTGGCGGCGGGAACGGTCAGAACGCCGCCGGGGGCGTTATCGGACCAGGTAAGGGTGATATCGGTTCCCACCCGGTTTGTCATATCGGTGCCGAACTCGCCCTTGACCGTATAATAGGTCTGCACGGTGAGAGCAGGCTCTCCCGCGGCGGGAACGGTGACGGGACTCTGCGCCCGGAGGGTCACGCTGTCGAGCAGCTCTTCCTCCAATGTACGCGGGCTGACGGTGATATCGGCCTCATCGGAGAGGGCGTCGGAGACAGCGCGCACACGGAAGGTATCGGAGTAGCCGTCCGCAAGGGTCAGCTTGCCGCTGCCCGTGAGGGTGACGGACTCCTCCAGGCCGGTGGTCAGGAGCGTCCAGGCAGGAGCCATTCCGACAGGCTGGGGCATCACGTCGCCGTACTGATCGATATAATCGGCCTTCATCTGGAAGTCCACACTGTTCTTCGGCACAGTGGTGGGGTTGATCTTCAGGCCGACAGGCTTGCTTTCCTCGCGGACGATATCCGCCAGGGCAAAGCCGGAAACAGTGGAGCCGGAAACCGTTGCCCTGACACGCACGTTATTGGCGGTGGGCGCGGAAGAGGCAACCCGCAGCATGCCGTTTTCGCCTGTGCCGGTCACGCTGACTCCGGTGGGGGCGTTTTCAGCGCTCCACAGAACGGGAACGCTCATGGGCCTGCTGTACTGGCTCATTACTTTGGCGGTATATGCCACGGTGTTATCGGAACCCGGCAGAACGGGAATGGCCCCTTCGCCGGAATTCCGGGTCACGGTGATGGACGCCGCTCTGGGCTCCTCATCGGAAACGGTGAGGGTCTTAGTGACGGGGGCCGCGCTGTCGGCGGAGTAAACCACAGTGACAGAAGCGGGGGCGTCATTCGAAACAGTGAGGCGGCCGCCTCCATCGATGGTCACACCGGTAACGGCGGGGCTGAGCTTCCAGGTGTCGCGCAGAGGAATGTAATCGGCCATCTCGCTTGTAAACTGATCGTAATAGATGGGCGTCAGGGTGGTGGTCTCTCCCCTTCTGACAACAGATTCCAGAATGCCGAGGGAGGTGAGCACCGGGCCGCCGTCAGCGCCGTAATCACGGCTCAGGTCGAAGCTGGCTTCGGCTTCCAGGCCGGTTTCAGGGTCGCTTACACGGATGGTAACGCCCTTCGCTTCCTCGGAGCCCTTCGCCACGGTGACAATTGCCGTCCCGGTGACGGTAGAGCTTACGGTGACGCCCGCGGGCTTGCCGAACAGGGACCACACAGCGGTCTCAGGAACAGCAAACGGGTTGCCGTACTGGTCTTCGCCGGTGGCGGTGAAGGTCAGGGCGGTGTCATTATCTTTCTGGATGATCCCGGAGGCGGGGCCGGTCACGGTAAGGCCGGCAAGCCTGGGCTCTTCCGTACCGCGGTAAACGGTGACGTCCTTGGCCGCGTTTCCGTTATCAGAGGTTACGGCAACGTGGAAGGAAACGGAATCCGCATCGGCGGGAATACCGGTGATAAGGCCGGTCGCCGGTGAGTAGGACGGCGCGGGAGTGCTCGCGGGGTCGGTGGTGATGGCCGTAATGGCGACTGCAGCGCCCTCGGGCAGAGGCATCTCCTGGCCGTACTGATCCAGGCCGCCGATCTGAGGCTTCAGCTCGGTAGCGCCGGGGGCGATCTGTGCCGGCTTCACAGTGAGGCCGGAAAGCACAGAGCTTTCTTTTGTCAGTTCAAACTGAGCCGTGCCGGAAACACCGGTGGCAGTATCCTGAGCCGTGATAGTAACCACGCCGGCCTGGGCCGTTCTCGGCACCGTAACGGTGACGTTTTGCGTGGAGGAATCCCACGCGGTGGTAACGTCGGCAGAGGTGCCGGTAAGGCTCCAGACAAAGCCGGGGCTGTCGATGTTCTTGGGCTCGGCGTGGAAGGTGAGGGTAACGGGAGTCGCGCCGGTGGGCACCGCCACGGGGCCGTCTGTCTCGCCGTCCCGCAGGACACGGGTCACGGTGACGGAGGGGGTAAGGTCCGGATGAGCGGTGCTGCGGTCGAAGTTGCCGCTTGCCTCGAACCCGCCTGCCTCCACACGAACGCTTACCTTGGAAGCGTCGTTGAAGGTGAGCAGGCCGGCGGCGGAAACCTCAGGCTCCACAGAGGTGCTTACGGCAGAATCCATAGTGCGTCCGGTAACGGCGAACTGCGGGAACACGTCGTCTGGCTTCACCATTTCAGCGCCGTACTGGTCAAGATAAACCACCTCGAGCTGGATGGTGCCTTCATTGGTTTCGCCTGCCTTCAGGTCAATGCCGGAAAGCTTCGAAGGCTTGCGGGCAATATCGATCTCCGTGCTGCCGGTGACCGCGCCCAGGTACGCCTCGACCTTCATGCCGGAATGGTTCTCCGCCCTGCTGGTTACAATGAGCAGGCCTGTGGAAGCATTGATGCCTACACCGGTCACGTTGGGCAGAACACGCCACGCGGGCGCCGCATCGGGCATCAGGTTGCCGCCTTCGTCATAAACGGCGGCGCTGAAGGCGTAATAATCCTCCCCGCTTACAGGCACGATGATCGTGCCGTTGCCGGTCTGGCGCACCACAACGATGGTGGTAGCGGTGGGATTGTTGCTATCGTAATTCTCATCCCGCGCCAGAGTGGCGGAAACGGGAGCAAGGCCTCCGACCGCAAGCTCAACGGTGACGCTTTCCACCGCCGCGGGGACCTGCAGCACACCGGCAGCCGTATCGGTAAAGGCTGCGGCGCCCACTGTGTCGGAGGCGGCGGGAGTCTGGCCGGTAACGCTCCAGGTGACATCATCGGGGGCGTTCATGGTGCGGCCGTACTGGTCAAGATACCTTGCGCCCAGAGTGAGCACGGTATCGGAGGAATCTTCATTTGCCTTGGGAAGCTTGGTGGAAAGGATCTCCGCCTTTGTGAGCACGGGGGCTTCCTCCTGCAGGGTGACGGTCTTCGTGCCGGTGGCGATGGGCATGGGGGCGCTCACATCGCTGAGCGAGACCGTGCCGGTCACCTGCATACCGGTGGTGCCGGCAGGGAAGGTGACTCTGGCTTCCGTGTTGTGGGAAGCACCGGCAGCGGGAGAGCCCACAACAGCCGTGAAGCTGCCGAAGCTCCAGGTATAGGCGTTGCTGACGGAGAGCGCCGCGCCGCCGTACTGGTCACGGAGCGTGCCGGTGTAATCGGCGGTGACGTCGCTGCCAGCGGAAAGCTGAACGGTATCCGGGCCATTAATCTCCAGATAGGTGGGACGAGCGTTCTCCGTACCCACGTTCAGAGTTTTGCTGACCTTGGGATACTTCTTATTGGTGGCAAGGTCTGTCACCACCACGGAAACGGTGATCGTATCGGCGTCGCCGGAGGAAAGCTCGCCCGCTTCGTCGTCTTCGCCGAAGGTGGGCTCTTCCGCCTCGCCCTCCGCGGGAGTGCGCAGGGTGAAGCTGTCCAGACTCCACTGGGCAATGCTGCTGGGAGCGGTGATTTCCGCACCGAACTGATCCTTCCAGGTAAGCTCCAGCTTTGTTGTGGCATGGGGCGCCACCATCTCATTCTTGATCTCCACCTGGTTGGGAGCGGGCTCGGCCTTGGTAAGGACCAGATCCTTCTGGCCATTGGCGCCGCTTTCGGGCTCTACCGCCATAACGGTAACAGTTCCCGCGGCAGCACTGCTGTTTACGGTCACAAGACCGGTTTCTCTGTCGATGGTCAGGCCGTCGGGAGAATTCAGGATCTGCCAGGAACAGGCCGCGTTCAGGATCTCGTTGTTTTCCTGATCCAGGACCTTGGCCTTATAAACCACCGTGGGCGGAGTTTCGGAAACCGTGGGAACCGCCACGGGGCCGGAATCAGCCACGCGGTACACGGTAACGCTGGTGGCGACCTGCTTCATATCGGGATCTATGACGACCTCGGCGGGGTCGGATTCCTTGGAACCTCCCTCAGCCGTGACCTTCACGGTGACACTTTCGGCGTCGCCGGGAGACAAAATGCCGTCCCTTGTGACATAAGCGGCTGCGGCGCCCTCATTCTTCTGGCTCAGCAGGTACCACTGAATGTCGGAGGGCTCCGCCATCACCTGGCCGTACTGGTCAAGATATTCGGCGTTCAGGCGTACATCGGCCTTAGGCACCTTCTTGCTGAGCACGCGGATGGTGGTCAGTCTGGAGGTACCCTTGATGAATTCTACGCTGCCGGCTCCGGAAACGGGAGTATCCTTCCCGATGGTGACCTTGGCCTCCACGTCCACCGTTCCGGGCTGAGCAGCGGTACCGGCAGTCACAACACCGGTGGTCTCATCCATGGTATACTCGTCTTTTTCCTCCATGGACCAGGCAACCGTGTCGCCTGCGGCGGTATCTACGCTCATCACATTGCCGTACTGATCCTTCGCAACGTACCCGAAGCCGGCTGTGGTGGGCTCAGTTCCCTTCAGCACCTCGGTACCGTCGCCCAAATGGCAGACCGTTACCTCGGTGAGCTTGTTCGCATAATCCTTATCGGTTTCGTGAACTACCGTAAGATCTTTTTGATCCCGGATAGGCTGCCCGTAATGGACCTCTACGCCGACGGAATTGGACGTATGGTTTGTCAGGGTCAGGAGGCCGTCGGTAGAAACGGAGGCTGTGCTTCCGGCGGAGGTCAGTGACCACACTGCCGTGGCGGGAGCCGCCGTGGGATTGCCGTACTGATCCAGATAATCTGCGGTCAGCTGAGTCGTGGCGTTATCCTGTACCTTATCGGAGGTGATCTTTACGGAATCCACATACTGGGTCTCGTAAACCAGGGTAAAGGTATCGTATCCATCCTTGCCCGCGGCAGGATCCATGGCTACCACCCGGATCCCGCTTGCCGGCGTGGCAGTGGGATCAATGGTGACAACAGCGGTGCTCACACCGGTGCTGCGGATGCTTACGCCGCTGGGGGCGTCTACCAGTGACCAGGTCAGGGCGGGAGTGATGATGTCGCCGAACTGATCCTTTACGGTGGACTTAAAGGCCACCGTAATGGGAGCAGTGGGCGAAATGGAAATGCTTCCGCTGCCTGCCACTCTCTCGACCCTGATCTTGTCGGAATGGCTGTTTTCCGGGCTTTCTGAGGTGATCCTGGCCGCAGCCTCAAATACTTCCGCTCCGGCGGTGGTGACCTTGACCTTTGCGTCGGTATACTGGCAGCCATTCATAT
This sequence comes from uncultured Acutalibacter sp., assembly GCA_964577585.1. Taxonomy (GTDB): domain Bacteria; phylum Bacillota; class Clostridia; order Oscillospirales; family Acutalibacteraceae; genus Acutalibacter. The sequence continues at coordinate 43,988 of CAZNZS010000004.1, read as the reverse complement.
GCAGCGTGCCGTCGCCGTCAATGGCCGGCGTGCCGTTTCCGTCATCATCGCCCAGGGACCATTCTACAGAAGCGACATTCTCGGGCTTTCCGATCTCAGTGCCGTACTGGTCATAGTAAATTTCACTGAGCTTTCCTTCCCCGTTCTTCACCGCCGAAGGCTCGATGCCCACCGCAGAAAGTCTGGAAAGCTCCTTGGTAACATCGATAACGGCGCTGCCCTTGATATAAGTATCGGCCTGGGTCAAGGTGATCTGAGCACCGGTAACAGGCTTTGTACCGGGAGCTACAGTAAGCACGGCTGTGCCGTCCGCCTGAGGAGCAAGAGACATGCCCTCATCGGCGCCGCTTAAAGTCCAGTAGGTATTGTCATAGCTTGTCATCACATTGCCGTACTGGTCGTAGACCACGGGAGTAAAGGCCACTGTAGCCGCGTTTTCGCCCAATGCGGGGGCTGCTACTGTATTTACGTCAGATGTGACTACGATCTTATCCACTCTGGGCGCCGCGCCCTTCTTCAGCTCGCGGGTCACTGTCGTGCCGCCGAGGACCACTTCTATCTCCACGCTCTCTGTGTCGGCACGGTAAGCCAGACGGTCGACGGAAATAGCGGCGGAACCTGCGGGTCTGGACTGCAGGATCAGGAATACCGGAGTTCCCAAGCCGCTCATCTCATGGCCGTACTGGTCTACGCCAACGGCGGACAAAGTGATGGAGGTGGATGTGGGGTCAAGAGCCGTGGGGCTCACCAGAATATCGCTGAGCCTCGGCGCGTCATAAACCAGCAGCAATTCGGCCTCGCCGGTCTTGTTGGTGGCGATATCGGTAGCTGCGATCTGATAGCTGCCGTCCTTTGCGGCACTGCCAACGGTGACTACGCCCTGATCGTTGATGGTCACCGCGTCATGGCTGCCCTTGATCGACCACACCGGATCGATCTTGTATTCACTGCCGTACTGATCGTAACCCTGAGCCTGGAAGTTGGCAACGGAGCTGCCCTCCGGCTTTATGGTCACAGCGGCGGAGCCGCCAAGCTGTGTGACCTTGACGGTATCAAGCTTCGGCTCGCCCAGATCTTCGATGGTCAAGGCGCCCTGGCCTGCAGCGGAACCTGCCTCGATATCCAGGGTGATCTTCTTGTTGGAAGCAGCGTCAAGCTCTTCCTTGCTGATGTTGCCCACCACCAACGTACCGGGATCATCCTCAGCAAAGCTGATCCTGTCTACAAATCCGATATATGCGCCCGCAAGAGTCCACTTGGTGTCGCCTGTGTAGGTCATCTCCTGGCCGTACTGGTCATAGTAAATGGCCGTAAGCTTCAGAGAACTGTTGGGGCGAATGCTGGTCTGCAGAAGTCCTAAGGAAGTAAGCTCCTGCTCTTCCTTGCTTGTGGCAAAGGAATCCTCATCGTAAATATCGTTATCCATCTTTACGGTGGCGCGAACCTTGATCGTGCTCTGCACCTGTGCATCGCAGGTCAGGGTGACCTGTCCGTTTTCGTCAACGGAAACACCGGTCTTGCCGCTTTCGGTCAGGCCTTCCAGGGTCCACTTGAAATCAGTGGCCTGCAGGTTCATGTTCTGGCCGTACTGGTCATAGGCAATGGCCTGGAAATCCACCGTATGGCTGCCCTCCGCCTTTGTGGGGACCGGCATGACAGCCTGGCCGGATATTCTCTTGACCTTCGCGATGGCAGGGCGTGCTCCGCCCAGATCCTGCACGCGCAGCGTCTTGGAAGCGGTCTTGCCGGTAGCATCATCGGTAACGGTCACCTTCAGACCGCGCAGAGCGTTGCTGTAGGAGATCTCGCTGCCGCTGATCTCAGCACTGCCAACCGCAGTCACCTCGCCGATCTCCCAGGTAAAGCTGCGTCCTTCCATTTCGGAGCCGTACTGGTCATAAGCCACAGCGTTCAGCTGATATCTGGCGTTAAGGGCCGTCTCCGTTGTGACGGGAATAGCCGTATTGGTGATATGGATGGTATCCAGCACTCTGGCCTGACGCCGGATGGTGAGCAGGCGCTGGCCGTCTTTACCGTTGGAGCCCGCAGTGGCGGTAACCATAACGTCCGCCGTTTCCGCACCGGGATTGACCGTGACAACGGCCTCTCCGGGCTTTGCCGGGTCAGCGGCCACAGACACGCCGGAGCCGCTGCCGTTCAAGGTCCAGAGGATGGTATCGGAAATGGGATCATCGTACTGGTCAAACAGCTCCGCCTTGAACCGGGCCGTCTTTGCCTGAGAATCTGTGCCAATCACAGGGGCCTCTATCTCGCCGGTGCCGTCAAGCCTTGTCACCTTCACACGGGCGACATAGGGAGAAAGGCCGACCGGCAGCGTGGCCTCATTACTCATTCCGGCGTCCTCCACCCTCACTGTGACAGAGGTGGTGTTATCCGCCAGGGTAAGCTGGCCGGTAAGGGCATCGATGGAAGCCGTATCCGAGGGCACACTGCTCAGCATCGTCCATCTGGGCGCTGCCGACTCATAGGTCATTTCGCTTTCGTACTGGTCGATATATTTCACTGTCAGCGTGGGATTCAGGTTCCCCGCAGGGATCGCCTTTTCCCGAACCTCAATGCGCTTGAGCTCAGAGGGGGTGCGCTTTGTCTGGAAGCTTGCCTGACCGTAAGCACCGGTCAGGGTATCGGTAGCGGTCACGGTGACCCACTCTCTGTCTCCGGCTCCGCTGGTCACGGTAACGATACCGGTGTCTTTGGCGCCGGTCACGGTAATTCCGGTCTTGTCTACCGTCCAGGAAAGCGCAGGCTCAGTATCAGGTGTAAAGGGATCGCCGTACTGATCCACATAGCTCACCTTATAGCTGATCTTATTTTCAGCGCCGGGCTCGGGCACGGAGATCACATTGATGTTGTCCTCGGGGTTCTTGGTCAGCACAAGACCACCCAGGTACCGTTCCGTACTGTCGCCGAAGGTAAAGGGAGCGTCTGCCGCGATATAGTCTGCATTCTGCAGCGTCACCGTCATTCTCTCAGCGCCATTGTAGGTGATTTCGCCGGTGGAGGGATCAATGGTCACAGTATTCAGAGGATCGACCGTGCCAATGCCCCAAACACATCCCTGAGGCACCTCTGCGTAGTCGTCTCCGTACTGATCCTTATACACGGCGTGAAGCTGCTGGTCCATGGGAGGCAGCACCTTCTTCTCCGCCTCTTTTACGGCCAGATACTTTTTGGTGGGTTCTTCCCGGTAGGTCTTAAAGGAAGCGGAACCGGGAACCGCGCCGGGAGCGGAAGCCTCGATCTCAATGGAATCAAGCGCCGGGGTCTCACTGGTGATCGTGACCACGCCCACAGAGGGATCGCCGTCCTTGGGCGCCACCGTCACGCCGGGAGCGATGGTGATGACAGACCAGGTGTACCCGCCGCTGTAGGTAAAGGGGTTGCCGTACTGGTCATAGGCCTTCACGGTCATCTCCAAAGTGGCCTTGCCCTGGTTCACAATCGTGTTGCCGCCGGTGGATACCCGCACTTCGGGAACCTCCAGATACTTCTGAGAGGGCTCCACCTCAAGCGTGGCAAGCCTTGCGGGAGAACCTACCCGCAGCAGTGTGACGTCAGACTTTCCGAGGACCGCCGTAGGATCGTTGGGATCCAGAATGGATACCTGGACCGTCACTGTCTTCAGCGTGTCGATCAACGGGGTCAGAAGGCCTGTGTCCTTATCCAGGGTAACGGTTTCATTTTCCGCGGTCCCCTGAGGCTCGGAATCGATCTTCTCCCAGGATTCGGGGCCGGGAGCCGTCATAAGCGTATGATACTGGTCATAGCACAGCGCTCTGAGCTGAGTGCTGACAAGACCGGGTGCAAACTCGAACTGTACCGGCGCGATCGTTACGGAATCAAGCCAGGATTCCACACGCTCGGTATTGACATAGGCAAGTCCTGTTACGCCGTTATCGTGCATGGCCATGATCCGCACGTTATCCTTGTGCGGGGCTTCATTTGTGACCACCAGGACGCCGTTTTGGCTGATGGAAAGCCCGTCAAAGTTATCCGGCAGCAGCCAGAACACCGGTTCATCGGGCATCACTGTGCCAAACTGAGACTTGACGGTGGCCTTGAAGGAAGCGGAGGCCTGGCCGCCGCCATAGGGCACCATGATGTTTCCGGTACCGTCGGTACGGTCCACCTGAATACTGCTTACCACAGCATTCTCAGTGGAGATCTTTACAGACTTTGTATCGGAAACAGTACCTGCCGTAATCATGACCTGGGCAGTTTCAGCAGAAGTGATGTGTACCAAGCCTGTACGGGCGTCGATAGAAGCGCCTGTACCGGTGATGCTCCAGACAGCCGTGTCGGGGGCAGACATCTTTTGGCCGTACTGGTCATAATAGCTGGCGCTCAAGCGCACGCCGGTGGTAGCCGCCTCGGAGGGCAGCCAATAAGCGCCGTCTGTATCTTGCTGCGTCAGATCGATCTCAGCTCTTGTGAGAACACTATCTTCCCTCTGGAGTGTGAAGGAAGCGGTGGCAGGCTCCGCGATCATATCGCGGTCCTGCGCCTGCACGGTCACTGTTCCTGCGGCTGCGTCGGAAGAAACGGTGACGGCTCCGGTGTTGTCCGGATTTCTGGAAACGGTCACGCCGTCCGTTATAGAGCTGAGGCTGTAAACAAACTTGATGGAACCGTCGTCGGTCCAATCCCGGTTATACTGATCCAGCGGCCTTGCGGTGGCGGTGAACTGGACATTTCCGGTTCTGGGCACATCCACGCTGGCTTCGGAAAGGGTCAGGGCGATCTTTGCGAACCGGGCCGCTTCTGTCCCTCTCTCCAGCGTAACGGTATCGGTGAAGGTCCTGGCATATCCTTCTTCGTCCAGCTGATCCGGATCGGTGACCGTTACCTTGATCTCCACGGAGGAAGCTCCGGCGGCGATCAATTCAGAGTCGCTGTTTATGCTGGGAGCCGGCTCAACGGTCTCGGGAGCGTAACTGAGCACGTCCCACTTTACCGTCGCGTTTTCAGGCTTATCCATTTCCTTTCCGTTCTGGTCAAGGAACTTCAGATCCAAAGGCATAGAGCTGTCTCCGGTCTCGGGCGGCATCTCGGTGTTGGTGATCTGCACACCGCTCAAAATCTTCTCATCGGTGTCAGGAACCTCTTCCCGCTCCAGCTTCAGCATGAATTTGCCGGAAACGCCGGTATCTCTGCCTATGGCCTTGATCTCAACCTGACCGGCCTGCGCCTCAGAGGTCACGGCAACAAGGCCGCTCTGGCTGATGGAAACTCCGGTATACAGATCTCCCAGGCTCCAGTGATGCTCCTCATGGGGGATCCAGTCCGCATTGTACTGGTCCTTTGTGACAGCGCTCATGGGGATGTAGATCGGCTTGCCCTGGGGAATCTTCACCGCGTTTTCGCCTTTGTCGAACCTTGTCACCAGCACGCTGGTAGGCTCGGCGTCCTCTCCCGCGCGGAGAGTGGCAGTGTAAGTAAGGGTTACCTCTTCATTGACGCCGTCCTTCTGGCGCATATACTTCGACGTAACGGTGACTTCAACAGCGTCTTCCTCGCCGAAGGTAAGCCAGCCGGTGGAGCTCACGTGTCCAGCAGGATTAGAAGTCCATGTGACCCTTGCTCCGGAGGGCTCGTTCATAACTGTGCCGTACTGATCGTAATAGCTCAGGGTCAGCTGGCCGCTTCCCACCTTCTTGGGGAAGCCGGTCTCATTGATCTCAATGCGGTCGGCGTAAGACTCTTCGTAAACGGTCTCCGCCACCAGCTTGCCGGTAACGGTGCGCTCTACCTTCTGCCCGCTTTCGTCGGTCTCGTTTACTTTGGTCGCCGCAGTAATGGTGACATAGGTCCCCTCAACGGCGTTGGCAGGCACGGAAAGCGTTGTCTTTTCCGTTCCCGTAGTGGTGGCAGGCTCGATCTTCAAACCCGTAATGTAGTTGCTGCGGGCAGTCCAGTTCAGGCTTTGGCTGTCCATATTGGCCCATACCCTGTTGTACTGGTCATATCCCGTGCAGGAGTAATCCTTCACCGTCACCTGATCGATATCGGGAATCAGAATTCCCCTGTCTCCCCAAACGGCGATCTGGGTGTCGCCTTTGATCTCCAAACGGTCAAGCTTGGAAGCTTCGCCCAGGGAAACTACCTTTTCTTCAGACTCTGTCCCGTCCACCTCTACCTTTACGGTGACAGAATCGGCGCTGTTCATGCTCAGCTTACCGTCTATGGTAAGCGCTGCCGTGCCGCTTTCATCTTCTACCAGGGTCCAGACAGCTGCTTCCTTCACATGGTAGTCGAAAACAGTGCCGTACTGGTCTGTCACCTCATAGCTGAGCTGATAGTTCTCTTCGGGCGGAACGATATCATCCTTTACCGCTACCTTCTTCTTTTCGGAAGCAAAGCGTCTCAGGGTAAAGGTATCGCTTGCCGCCATACCGGTGGACTGTTCGATGGCGGTAATGGTGACCTTCTGATCCGTAGGCGCTTCACTGGTTACAACGACCACTGCCGCATTGCCCGCGGAATTCAGCGTGACTCCCGGGATCTCCGCGGGCTCCATCTGCCATGTCAGGTTACAGGCGATCTCCTCGGAGAACTGGTTCACCACCAACACGTTGTAAGCCGCGCTTATCTGCTGGATCTCTCCGTTGGAGGGCGGTGGGACCATCATCGGGTCGCCGCCTCTTTCCTTATTGAGAGTAATGGCAAAGGGCTTCTCGTCCTTGCCGAACAGAACCTCGTGATCCTTGGCCTCAATGCTGACGCCATACTCCTCATTCTCGTACTTCACGTCCACCAGAACACGTTCCTCGCTGCCGTCCAGTGTCAGAACGCCTCTGGCGTAATTCCTGTAAATATCCTGGATCATGACGGATCCTTCGGGAGTGGCGTCATGAGAGGCCCAGGTGTATGTGCCGTCCTTCGGCGTCTCCATCACATCGCCGTACTGATCGCGGAACTGGGGCGTAAGTGTAACGATACCCACGATCTTCCTGAGATAGTTTTCTCGGATGCTGATGCTGGTCAGCCTGGAATCGTTGTGTCTTACAGACAGATACCGGTAATTGGAAAGTACCTGGCCTCCGTCCAACTGCAAATAAGCATATACCTTGATATGGTCTTTCTTGGGCGCGCCGGCGTCCACCTGGACCGTCTGCCGGTAGTTATTCAGCAAAGATCCCAGGTGAGCCTGAGAAATGCTGTCCTCCAAGGACCAGCTTATCCTATCACTGTACTGCTGTGCCAGACTCTGATGGCTGTCGCCCGTACGCCCGTACTGGTCATAGACGACTACCTCAAAGTTTGCCATGGCGCTGCCGCCCTCGTGAGATACCTCCGCAACGGTGGTCGTGGCGGTGTCCCAGCTCTGGCTGCTGCTATCGGTCCTGTAGACCACCTCAAGGCTTGCGGGCTTCGCCACGCCGCCAAAGCGGAGAAGCGTGGGCTCGGAAGTCAAAGATTTTCCTGCAGGATCCGTTACGGTAACGCGCACCGTGATAGTATCCTCTATCGTAAGGCCGTCCCATGTGATAATGCCTGTATTGGAAACTACTTGGGCATTCGCTTCCTCGCAGGAATCCTCCAGAACCTCCCAGTTTACCTCCCAGCCGTCTGTGTCGATGGTCTGGCCGTGCTGATCCAGCGCGGAATACTGCAGTGTAAAGCTGTTTTCATCGTAGGGAAGCAGACGGGAATCCACGCGCACACCGGTATAATCGGAGTCGTCGTCATAGCCTGTCTTAAAGCGGGCAGAGCCTGAAATAAAGCCGTTGCGGTCACTGGCCCGTACGATCACCTCTTCGCCCTTGGGGGAAGCGCTGGTCACGGTGACAAGACCGCCCTGGTTGATGGAAATGCCTGTGATGGGGTTATCGATCTCCCAGATAAAGCCGCTCTCAAGCGTCATTTCAAAGCCGTACTGGTCATAGGGCGTTGCCACGAACTGTACGGGCGTGGAACGCTCCTGTCCATTCTGATAAGAGGGCACCTCAACGGTAAAGCCGTCAGGATCCTCGGTGATGGACTGCACCAGAATGCTGGACAGACTGCGCCGCTCGCCCTTCTCAAAGGTCTTCTGATCGCTTATCACGGTGCCGTCAGCCTTGGTAATGGAAGCCTGCACCGTAAAGGTCGCCGTTTCTCTCTGTACGGTGACCTTACCGTCAGCGGTAAGCTGCACGCTGGCACTGGGAGTGAGCAGAGTCCAGTCCACATTTCCCGTATATACCATCTTTTGACCGTACTGGTCGTAGAATTTCACGTCAAGGGGAAGATCCCTCGCATCGGACGGGATCAGCGATACCTCGTTGCCGTCCTCCGGCTGGATCTTCAGGCTCGTCAGGTCGGCGGATTCTCTCGCCACGAAAACCGTCTTTGTTCCCACAACGGGATCCGCATCTCCCGCTTCGGTATAAACAGCCTTTACCGTAAGCCGCACAGGCAGAGAAGCTGCCTTGATGACCTCGGATCCCACCGTGAGCTCGCCGGTGCTCTCATTAAAGGAGATGCCGCTGGGCAGATCGCCCTCCAGCTGATACCGGAGAGTGGCTCCGGCAGGCAGGCTTGCCACCGCGCTTCCGCTTGCCATATAGGGCGTGGCCTGATATGTTTCCTTCACGTCAGGCTGATTCAAAGCAGGGATATATACCGTGTTTGCGCCGCTTATTTCAAGGGATATGATGTCGGTAGAATCCTTTGTGCCGACGTCGATCTCCTTGGAAGGAGAGAGCACATCCTGGGCCCGGACGGAAATAACGGCCTTGCCCTCTTCCAGATGCAGCACATCGCCCTTAATGGCGGTGGTGCTGTGATCCGAGGATTCCAGATTCCACACGGAGATCCCGCGGAAATCCATGACCTCGCCGTACTGGTTCCTGTATTCCGCCCGCAGCAGGGCCTCATGGGTATCCTTGGGCACGGAATCAGTGAGAACGCGGATGGAACTGAGCCTGGGATCCGCCCTGCGCAGGGTAAGATACCCGGTGCCGACCAGACCGCTGACAGAATCCGCGGCCATGATCTCCACCGTGCCCGTCTGGGCCTGATCCGTCACCGTAACAACGCCGCCGGAACTGATGGAAACGCCGTCGCGGACGCTGCCGGTGCTCCAGAAGAAGCTGCCGGACATTTCACTGTGATACTGGTCAAACACCCTTGCCTGGAATGTGGCAAAGGCCCTTTCATTTACACCCGGGATGATCACGTCGCCCTGGGTGCCTCTGCGGATCACTTCAATACTGTCCGCACGGCGGGCTTCACCGCCCACCGGCAGAACCACGGGACCGGAGGTGATCTCCACGCCGTCTTCCCGGAAGGAGGAGACCTCCACCGTCATTTCGGTCACGTCGTCGCGGCTGAACAGATACACTCCGTTCTCCACGGAAACGCTGTCCTGAGGACGGCTGCGGATAATATCCCACTGGGCCTTGCCGGAATACCCGATCATCTCCTGACCGTACTGGTCATAGAATACGGGGGTAAGCGTAACGCTTCTCAGGCCGCCGGGCACGCCGGTCTCCTGTACGCCGATGGCGCTGAGCACGGCTTCCTCGTGATTGAGGTTAATGAGCAGGCTGCCGGAAATACTGTCGGCGGCCGCACTTGCGATGACCTTCACATTTCTGGCGGCTTCCGTGCCGCCGGGAACGATCAGATAACCGCGGTTGGTGATGCTGACGCCGGCGGGCGCGCCCTCCAGCGACCAGACAAATTCAGAAGGATAGACGTTGCCGTACTGATCGTATCCCACGGCGGTATAACGCACCTGCATCGGTGTGGTGCCGGTGGGAACGGTCAGGTTTTCACGGCCGGAAGCGCAGGTGACCTCAATGCGGTGCAACGCCCTTCTGCCGCTCACGGTCAGATTCTTTTTCGTGGTCTTGTCGCTGATCACAAGCGTTACGGAAACGTATTCCGCCCCATCGTCGGGCGTAAGGTTTCCTTCGCTGTCGATCGTGCCGTTTTCTTCACAGCTCCACTGCGGACGCTCGGTAAAGCTCATGGGCTCGCCGAACTGATCCAGCATCTGAGCGGTAAGCCGGGTGGTTTTTCCTCCTTCCACCGCGTCTTCCTTTATGTTCGCACGGCTGCTGTGCTGCACGCCGTGAACCAGATCGATGATGTATTCGCCTTCCACGCCGGAAAGGAAGTCCACTGCTACAACGTGGATATCGCTCTTTTCAGGAGCGTCGCTCGTCACGGTGAGCAGACCCTTCTGGTCAATGGAGACCCCCTCAGGCGTGCCAAGCAGATACCAGCCGAACTCGCCGTTCACAGGCACTTCATACTGGTCGTAGGCCTGGGCGGTAAACTGATAGGTATTGGAGACAGGACGGTTTCCGGAACAGGGCGGCACATGTATCGTCTTTCCGCCGTAATCCTTTGTGACCTTTACCGTGGTGGTCCTGGAAGAACCGCCGATCACAATGGCCTGGGTAGGCGACATTTTGCCCTGGGCAGATACACGGACAGATACCACCTGAACATCCTCATTCAGGCTCAGAAGGCCGGTATCCGTGATCGTTACATTTTCGCGCTGGGTCTCAGGCGTAACTCCCATGATATTCCAGGCCGTACTTCCCTCATACTCCATTTCCGTGCCGTACTGATCAAAGAAGTCGGCATGGAGCTGTGCCTGAACCGTTCCATAGGGCAGGGCGCTTTCGCGCACGCGCACGGAGGTAAGCTCGCTGACACTGCGTTCCATGGTAAGAAGGGCTCTGCCGCTTATCGTTCCTCCGGAAAGCTCTGTGGCGACCACCTGTATCGTTGCGGACTCTGAGTTCGCGGGCACAGTGACCTGCGCCTGCTTACCCGTATCACGGCTGATGCCTATGCCGCCAGGCGCTCCGCGAAGCTCCCAGTTAAAGCTCAGGCCTTCCATGGGCTGCAGATACTGGTCGACAGCGGAAGCCTGATAATCGGCTGTGACAGATCTGTCTGTCTTCACATAAAGCGTGCCGTAGCCGTCAGTGCGCTTGACCTTGACCTCGCGCAGCTGAGACGCGTCAGAGCTGATCAGAACAGTTTTATTGCCTGTGTTGAGCTTTTTGCCGTCAACAGTTACGTCAGCCTTTACCACTACCTCACTGAGAGAAGCGTCAAACCGCAGAAGGCCTGTCTTCCCTTCCAGCGTGGTGGTGCTGCTGCCGGAAGGCGTTACAAGCTCCCAATCGATATCGTCATATCCGGTCATTTCCTGACCGTACTGATCGATAGCCACTGCCGTAAGGGTAAAGGGATTTACGGCTCTGGGGATATAATCACTCTTCACTCTGGCGCCGGAAAAAACGGGAGATTCTTTTTTCACCACCAGCATGGCGGAACCGGATTTGCCGGAATCCATTTCTCTTGCCACAATGCGCACGTTTTCGCTGAGCGCGGTGGGATCCACCGTTACCAGACCGGACTGATTGATGGAAATTCCGCCGGCGGCGCTTTCCAACTCCCAGGCCACGCCCTTCTCCATCTCGTTTCCGTACTGGTTGTATACCTTTGCCTCATACTGGGTGGAACTTGTACCGGAGGTGGGCACTGTCACGGCGCCGTAGCCGATCCTTGTTACCTCTACCCGATCCACATACTCCGCGCCGCCGCGCTCCAAAAGAGTCTCGGCGGTGTATTTTCCTCTGGAATATGCCTGTACCACTACCTGCGTGGTGCTGGGGTCCAAAGTCAGCTCGCCTATATGGTCGCTTCCCGCCTTCCGGGTAAGAGCGGTGCTGTAGCCGTCGGCCCGGATCAGGTCCCAGGAAACGCTGCCCTGGGCAGGCATTTCCTCGCGGTACTGATCCAGCCAGCGGACCTCCAGATCCATGGTTTGGACATTGGGAAGCAAAGCCTTCTGCTTGACCTCAAGATAGGTATACTCAGAGGGCTCTCTCATAATATCAAGAGTGTATTGGCCGTATATGCCGCTTTCCGTGTCAGTGGCATACACCGTGAGCTTCACAGCCGGCGCTCCGCTGGTCACGGTAAGGATACCGGTCTGAGAAATGCCGATGTGAGAGGATTTTTCACTCAGGGACCAGTCAATCGCGGCGTCCATTTCCATGCCGTACTGGTCATATCCCACAGCGTGGAAGATCTTTGTGGCGGGTGCGTCGCTGTTGGCGATATCGGGCACTTCAATGCCGCCGGTGGTGACGGAAGTCACTTTGATGCGGGCAAGCCTGCGCTGGGTACCGAACAGCAGGTCAACGCCTGCCTGCAGAGGACTGGTATCTCCGGCGTCACGCTTTACGGAAGCACTGATATGAACGCTGGTCTCTCCGTGGAAGGCAGCCTGGACATTGCCGTCCGCCATGGGAATAAGAGTGACACGGGGATTTGTGGTGGTCCAGGTGGATTCCGCGGTAGAAGGACGGCTCATCTGGGCGCCGAACTGATCCAGGTACCGCAGGGTAAGCGTTCCGTCTGCCGTGCCGACCGGGAAGCCTTTTTCCACGATCTCTATTGCCGACAGAACAGAAGACTCTCTGACCACGGTAAAATTACCGTAGCCCACCGCGTCTGTATCCTGCTTGTTTTTCTGGCAAATGGCGGTGACCCTGACATTGGGGCTTTCCTCCGCCTTTGCGGGAATCTCTATGGTGCAGGTGGGGCCGCCTTCCCAAGTAACCGTGGTCCCCTCCGGGGCGTTCTGCAGCTCCCAGCGAATGGAAAGATCTCCCGTGGTAAACGCCACATTCTCATCATATTTCTGGCCGAACTGGTCATAGACAGTAGCGTGGAACGTCACCGTCTTCTTATCCTTGCCGTTCACGCGTACGGGGAACTCACCGGCGCTCTGCTCCACCTCAACGGTGGCGGGCATACTGGCGTCGGCTGAAACGGGGATAAGCACCTCGCCGGAGCTTACGGTGGCGGCCTCTACCGTTACGGTAACGCTTTTGGCGCCGCTGTTGATCCTGATAAGGCCGGGGGTGTTGTTTACGTTCATGGAGGCATAATCTTCGGGATCGGTGCGCACAAGGCTCCATTCCTCCGCGCCGCGGGGGAAGGTCTCCTTGCCGTACTGGTCGAAGTATACCGCCTCCAGCTGTGTCTGGTTCAGTGGCAGCAGCTTCTTCTGCTTGACGCCGATAGAGAAGAACACAGAAGGAGACTTTATAAGCATCAGCTCGGTAATGCCGAAAATACCGGTTTCCACATCGACTGCGGAAATGACGATCTTTCCTTCTTCGGCCTCGCTGGTAACAGTGAGAACGCCGAACTCGTTGATGTTGATGCCCTTCGGGGACGATCCCGTTACCTGCCACTCCACATTGCGGAGAGGCTGGCCGTTATTTGTATCCAGGTCGTGCTGATCAATGCCATAGGCCTCATAGCCCAGCGAGACCTGCTTTACGGCGCCGTCCTGCATGGCGGGGATCTCTACAGGACCCGAGCCGGAGGTGCGCTGTACGACAATGCGCTTGAGAACGGAAGGATCTCCATCCACCGTCAGCGTTTCCGTAACATCGGCCACGTTCACCTTGGAGCAATGGACCGTTACATTTACGGAAGAAGCCCCTCCAAAGCTGATCAGCCCATAGTTTCCGTTTACGTTGCTGTCAATGACGGGATGCGCTCCGGCAGGAGCGGAGGAATTTATCCGCCAGGTGAAGTCCGTGCGCTCCATGGGGATCTCAACGCCGAACTGGTCATACACCACGGCCTCCAGCCAGGCAAAGCCTGTTCCGGCGGGGAATCTGGTATTGTAGATCTCCATCTTCAAAGGCGCAAACTGTGAGCCGTCTCTTGTGATATTGATAAACAGCTTTCCGAGAACGCCGGTGCGGTAATCCTTGGCGATCACAGCCACCTCTTCCGCGGCCTTTGCGGACTGCGGAACGGTAAGCTTGCCGTCCTGAGTAATGCTGACACCTTCTGGCGCGCAGGCCAGGCTCCAAACTACCTCGCTGAGCACGGAATCACTCATCTGCTGTTCATACTGGTCCAGGGGGATGAGCTTATACTGCACGTCGGATGTACCGGCTTCCACCGAGGGGCTGCCCTCGATCTTAATGCTGTTCAGGCGGCGCTCGCCTGCCCAGTACAGCGTCTTTACCGTTTGATAGGTTCCGTTGCTGCCGGTCACGGTCATACGCACCCGCACGTCTCTGGTGGTGCTGCCGTAAATCAGGCGGTAAACCACGTCCTCATCAAAGGTCGCGGTGCCGCTGGGCTTGGAGGAAAGCACCTCCCAGGTGACGGAAGTGGGTGTATAATCACTCAATTCACGGCCGTACTGGTCGAGATAGACAGGATGCAGATTCAAAGTTCCCTGCTTCCCGTCCTCAACAGGAGGCAGGAAATTTTCCTTGATCTCAACAGCGCTGAGAGCGGCCTCTTCACGGTCCGTCATCAGAATGCTGAAGGTTTCTTCTTTACTGCAGAGGCCGCTGGTGCGGTCCACAGCGGTGAGCACCACATTGTCCTTGGCGGAAGCGGCGCTGCTTACGGTGACAGTGCCTTTGCTCACCTGGCGGCCGTCGATCTCCACCATCTCACTGGATACGGAAACGCCCGCCAGTGATGAGCCCAGGTTCCAGTTGAGCTGCCGGCCGTTGATCTCCTGGCCGTACTGGTCGTACACTCTGGCAATATACTCTACCTTGGCGTCTTCGCTGCCGGCCTTAGGCACATAGATGGGCAGCTCGCCGTTTAACTTCGAGATGATCACCGAATTGGCTCTCGGCGCGTCACTGCTGATCGTAATGATGATGGGGCCCGCGTCGGAAAGGGCGTCGATCTGTGTCTTGTAAGGCTCGTCCGCGGTGCCCGACACAGGCGTGATCAAAACGGTAACGCTCTGCGTGGCGTCGCCCAGCAGCAGCTGGCCGCCGGAGGAAAGGGTCGCCTTGGTGTCGTCTCCTTCTACAGAGGACTGCATGGTCCAGAGCGCGCTGGCGCCGGGGATCGCCAAAGCGTCCCCATATTGATCGTAATATTCATATTCCAGCTGAATGGGCTTTGCGGATGCCGGGATCGTGGAAGCCGTCTTCATGCGGATCCCCGCCACTACGGAAGTCTCGCGCTCCACCCTGGCAACGGCTGTGGCAACTACACTTCCGGCAGTGGCCCGCACCGTCACATTCCCGGCAGGGGTAGTGCTGTTTACCTCCAGCGTGGCACTGATATTCGTGCTGTGCGCAGGCACGCTGGCGCCGGCCGGCGCGTCAACCAGATCCCAGACAATGCTCTCCAACCCGGTCCTGTCCTTATAGACCTCGCCATATTGGTCTCTGGCGGAGGGATAAATATCATAATAGCACTTCTGGGCAACTCCGTTCTTGGGCGGAGCCACGACCTGAGAAGCAGGCGTAACTGTCAGAGTGAGCTGATCGATCCTGGGCTCCTCAGCACTTACAGTAATGCGGTGATCCTTCTCACCCACTCCGTTCACGTCAACATCCACATAGAAAGCACGGGTAGTGGGCGGATAGGTGGCCACACCGATGGCAGATACCTTAGCCTCATCGCCCAGATATCCGGATTTACCCAGGGACCAGGACGGAACGCCCGTGGGCTGCATTTCCTGATGATACTGGTTCCAGAATTTTGCTTTCAGCTGTACAGGACTTCCGGTGTGATATACCAGGTTCTGCTGAACCGTCACGGCTGTAAGCACATCCGGTTCATAAACCACGGCAAAGATCGATGAAGCTGTAAGCGTACCGCTGGCAGCAGGCGCTGTGGCAATGATCTCCACATCGTCTCCGGCTTCGGTAACAGAATTTACTCTTACCACACCGTGCTGCGTATAGGTCAGGCCCGTGGGTTCATTGCGCATGCTCCAGGAAACACCCTCAGGCTCTTCCTTCATCCGATCTCCGAACTGGTCATAGCCGACAGCCCGGAACACGGCGGTGCGCTCCATGACGGAATCGTTTAATGGAGATGGGATATACAGGTATTCTCTTTGGAACACATTCTCTACCCGCAGGGAAGAAAGGACAGACTCCTCCCCGCTGACAGTGAGATCTTGTTCCGCGGCAACGGGCGTGCCGCCGCGGGAAGCCTCTACCCGAACCTTCAAAGTCCCGGCGGGCGCACTGTCCTCCAGGGAAAGAATATCCCCGCTCAAAACCGCTCCGGTATAGGCTGCGGGAAGACTCCAATCCAAAACATAGCTGGAGCTGTCGAGCTCCTGGCCGAAAATATTGTAAAGCCGCGCGTTCAGCTTGACCGCTTCACCGGGACGGACGCGTCGGTTCTCGATCTCCACCCGAGCCAGGGCGGCAGCTTCCTGAGGATCATATACCACCTGAACATCCTTTGTCCCCACTAAATCAGTGGGATGGCCGTTGTCCAGGTAAATGGCGGTGATCCTGACAGTTCCCTCTTTTGCTCCGGCGCCCAGGGTCAGCTCACCGGAAGAGGAAATGGAAACGCCTGTCATACCGGGAGCGGAAACTTCCCAGCGAACTTCTTTATCAGTAAGGTTTGCGCCGCTCGTGGGCAGGCCATAGGAAGCCGCCATCTGCGCGGTGTAGGAAGAAGCCCCGCCTGATGTGCTGAGATACAGGGTATCGCTGCCGCTGATCTGAAGATATGCGTTCTTTCCGGCTGAGTTCGCTCGAGCGTAAAGCGTTTTCTTCGTGCTCAGGCCTTTTGCGGTCGTGGCGCTCACAGTACATTCCGGTCCGCTGGAGCTGCTGGGTCTTACTCGACCGGTGCCTGAATAGAAGGTCCAGTCGCCCTCTAACTTTTCCCAGGTCACAGTTTCATCCTTGACAGAATTCGGATCATCCGGATCTCTATTAAAATAGTATAAGTACTTGCCGTACTGGTCATAGAACAGGAGCGTAAGGTATGTAGTGCCTATCGGCACAACAGTTTGCTCGATCTCAATACGCGAGGGAGCAGGCTCTCCTGCCGCGCCGTAAAATGTTGTCAGCACTGCAGTTCCGTACACGCCGGTAGTCCGGTCAGTGGCCAGCACCCGGTAAGAACCGACCTCAGCCCTGCTGTCTACAAGCACGGTTCCGTCAGAATCTATCGTAATGCCCTCATGCTCGCCGAGAAAATCCCAAACGATATTGTCATCGCCGATATCCACGTTATTTTCGTCCATAACGGTGGCGCGGAACTGCACCGGATCGGCATAATTGGGCGTGCCGTCCCGGTTTGCCTCGGGGATCTCCACCTCGGCGGAATCGTTGGTGGTAACGATCACGGAAACCGCTTCTCCCGCCGGACACACGGGAAGCTCCACCAGACCGCTGTCAGCGGTGGATCCGTCCACTGTATAGCGCACCCACACTTTCTGGGCGCGGGGATACGTAGTCACGCTGCCGATCTCCGTATTGAATTCGGCGCTGGGATCGTCCAGGTTATTGGTGGGATACACCTGGAAGCCGCCACCCTGGGCGCCTGCCTCCTTCCAGGTGACGTCCATATTGTTCATCAGCACGCCGTACTGGTCATAGATCTGAGGCGTGAGGACCGTTGTTCCCGCCCGCTTTACCGCTTTTTCGCGCACGGCTGCACGGGTGGGTACACTGGCCTCTTTTTCCAGGTTCAGGTTCAAAGAACCCTGCTGCGCCTGCTCTGTCGTGCTGGAGGTGTTGAGCTGCACAGTGATATTCCCCGCGGAGGCGGAGGGCAGCACGGTAAGCGTTGCCTTATCTGCCCCGGCAGGAGTAAGGGTAACACCCTCGTAGCCCTTGCCGTCCTTACCCAGGGACCATACGGTCTCGGTGCCGGCAGCCAGGGGCCACGGATCGTCATACTGATCGTAAAACGCCGCGGTCACCGGAATGGAGAACTGCTTTTCCGCCTCTGTGGGCACGGAATAGCTGCGCTTGTCCGTGGTCAGCTCAATGCGGCTGAACGCGCGGGCGCTTCCCTTTGTCAGAGTGGCGGTATCGGTGTATTCTGTGTTGTTATAGGTCGCCGTCACCTTTACGGAAACATGATCCAGATCAGGGTCGTTTACCGTGAGCTTGCCGTCTTCCGTAACGGTAAATTTGCCGTTTGCCCCGGTGCCGTCGCCGGTTTCCCACTTCCAGGCAATATTTTCGGGATCCGCCACAGTGAATTCCATATCGTACTGGTCCAGGGTCACGGCACGCAGCTGGTAAGGCCTGGTGACGGTATCCGGCGGGAACTGACTGCCATGGACCCTGACCCCGTTGAGAGTGGAGGGGTCGCGCTTTACATCGACCTTCAGCTCGCAGGTATAGCCGGTGGGATATTGAGCATAGTAAGGAGAATCCTCGGCAAAGTGGATCTGAACGCTCAGGTTCACCGGGCCTCCGGTCACATCGCTGTAAAGGGTAATAGGCCTTTTCTCAGGTTGGGATTCCGGAGAGGCTCCCAAAACGCAACGGCCGGTGTTGCCGCCGCCGAGAGAGACCGACCAGTCGTAATTCTTGACAGCAGGGACCTCCTCCAAAGCCATATCGTACTGGTCAAAAAAGTCTACCTTATAGTAGGCTCTGGTGCCGAGAGTATTGCCCTTCAGGGGCAGAGAAATGCTTGACTCCGAACTGACCGTATTATAGTCTCTGTCGGTATAGCGAACCAGCCTTGCAGTTGTGAAGACGGGCAGGTCCTTGTGGATCTCCGCCTGATAATAGCCGGAAACCGTCGCGTGGTTTTCACGCCTGAATTCAGCATAGACCTGGATTTCTCCGCCCTTGGCGCCGGAAGCCGTCATTCCATCGGCAAAGGAAAGGGTCGCCGTCAGCTTTCCGGCCTGTGCCGAAGTGCTGTCCCAGGTCTGGCTGCCGGGAGTCACCATGAACTGCTCGGCAATACCGGTCCCGTCCCCGACATTGTGGGTCAGGCATATCAGGGTGCCGGTTTCGTTGGTGACAAAGCCGTACTGATCCACAACCTGCAGAGAGAACTCTTTGCCCTCAGCCTGGAAATTTCCGGAAGTGCTGGAGGAGGAAATATCCACTGTGCCGGAGCTTTTTGATTCTCCGTCAAGAACGATCACCTTGGCGGGTTCAAATGCTTCTTTGGAAAGGCTCAGCTTTACAACCTTTTTGCACAGGGGGAACTCAGGCCTGCCCTCCGTGCTGTCAGGATTGTTTTCTTCCATGTATCTCAGGTTTTTGGATGCGACAAAATATACATCCTTGTTATTTCTTCCCTGTTCAAAATCCCTGGAAGCGGCGTTGGTAATGATCACCTGTCCGGTGTATTTTCCGTTTTCGTCCCTTTCCAGAGAGATGCCCTGATACGTATTCTCGGGCAGGGGGTTCCCCTCTTCATCGCAGAATTCCCAGCGAAGGTCCTGGGGAGTAAGCTCTTCGTTTCTGTTGCCGCCTACCTCCTCACCGACTATTTGATAGAAATAATCGGTCTTTTTCGCGTTTTCGCCGTCCTTGGGCACAACAAGACTCTTTTCGCCGGTGCTGACATAAAGGCGCCGGACAGCGGGGGTATTGTAACCTTCGTAATAAATGCCGATATTCCAGCGATCAGGATCGCTGGAAACATCCGTGCCGTCATAAAGCCTGTTGGTGATCATGTCCGCCTGGGAATAGGATACTCCTACGTCCATGTCCAGTCTGGGCACGACCTCATAGCACCACCCGCGCTCGGAGCGTGAAGATGTGGTGCTGTTCCAATAATAGTCGATAGCCGCCAGGGAATAGGTCACCGTTTCGGAAACCGGTCCTTTTCCCGTATAGGTCCCGTTTTCATAGCCGATATCCAGTGGATCGGCCAGGCGGAAGCTGTCCTGGACCAAATTACTCTTGTCCTTGTTGGTGACCTTAAAGTACAAGATGCCTACTTCGATCTCGCTTCCGTCGGTTGCACGGTTGGAGGTGCCGTTCATGGTGAACTCGTAGTTCAAAAACAGGCGGTCGTTTCCGTCCTTGTCCTTGCCGGGTACCACCACGTATTTGCTCTGTTCCTCGTCTACTCTGTTGCGGGAGGTCAGGCTCAGGAAGCTGCCGCCCACTGCGTCGGAAAAAGCGCCTGCGGGGTCCTGCCCTTTTCCGCCGTATCCTTTGCTTTCGCCGCAGTCAGAGGATTGGACCAGCGGGGCGCTGCCGTCTGCCAGATAAGGAGTAAGGGCTGTTCCGTCCACGGAGAACAAAATGCGTCCCGAATGGATGCCGCCGCCCATGCCGCTGTCTGCGGGGCCATTGGCCAGAACAGTCATTCTTAGAATTCCTGTGGAAGCGTCAAAGCTTGTCTCCTCCAGACGTATTCCGGGGGAAACGCCTGGTCTGGCTTCCGCCAGCGGCGCTCCCGCCAGCAGAATACTGGCTGAAAGCATAAATGCCAGAACCCGTTTCCAAAGCTTTTTCATAAGAATCTCTCCTCTTCCCATTCATAAATATGGCCGGTGGCCTTGTCTTCATAACAAGCTTCAGGATCGCCCTGAGCGGAAGAAAGAGCAATTCTTCTCTTTCCTCCGCTCAGAGCGATCGCTTTCGCGATCGCTCCGAAAAGTCGTTGCTTGAGTGCCGGGATCACGCGTCAGGCGTGACCTTATAGAAGGAATAATCGTAGACTGTCTTGCCGATGTTGCCGAACAGATACATTCTGTCAAGCGCGTTTACCGCGCCGTCGCCGTTAAAGTCACAGCGCTTTGTGATCGCGTCGAACTCACTGAGCTCCTCGGCATTCCTGTCATAGTAGCAATTGTAATGGTCTACCAGGAGCTCCCAGTCAGCGGTATTGATCTGCTGGGAACGGTCCACGTCGCCGCCCTTCAGTCCGAGGGTGAAGGAGTAGGTCCTGCTTTCATCCCCAATGTCCAGGTTGGAGCTTCTTCTCATAACATAGGGGCTGTTGTAGGTGATGAATCCGTCTCTCTCCACCACGATGAAGTACTTGCGGTTGTTGATAACATTGGGAATGGTGTAGTAACCGAACTGGTCGGTCTCCACGCTGTACATGCGGGCGCTTTCGTCAAACATGGCGGAAGAGTTGCCGCTGGTACGTTCTGCGTCGAACAGAGACACTCTGGAAACACCCATGCGGATGTTTTCTCCGGGCTCGTCTGCGGTGATGTAGATCCTGCCCTGCAGCGTGCTCTGGCCTACTACCTGGATGAGGTGGATCTTTATGATATCCTCCTCTGCCATCTTTTCGCCGTCCCTGAGGAACAGCCATCCCTCGTGGACGTTGTCGTCCAGTCCGGATGCCGCCGAGACGATGATCCGTCCCATCCGGGTGCTGTCTCCCGCCACAAGCACGTTCTCGGTGGGAGGCAGCACCAGCTCAAATTCATCGCTGAGCTCCGTGCCGGACTTATCCTTGTAGATGACGGCGTTGATGCCCTCCAGCGTACCGGTTCCTACGTTCTGATAGTAGAAGGAAAGGTTCTCCATGCCGTTGAAGTAGTTCACCGGCAGGCCCGCGAACTGATACTCGTAATACGGCGTACCGTCGTTGCGGATGTCCTTCATCAGCTGATTGCCGTTCTCGTCCTGGTTGTAGATGCCGATCTTAAAGGTCTGGATCGGGCTTTCATCGTCCTGAACGAAGATATCGGTATACTCGTTGCCGCTTTGGAGCCGGGTGTAGTTCTCGATGCGCTCCACCACCTCTACCCGCAGGCGGGCGATCATGTGGCCCTGCATATTTCCGGTATCCTTCAGCTTCAGATTCACAGGGATACGGCTTCCGTTTACGCCTTGCTCTGTAACGGCCTCATACCTTGTGCCTCCGCCTGCAAAGCTCAGCGTATCCTTTGCCCATACGAGCTCCTGGCCGGTGATGGGCAGCGGCTCGCCGTTTTCGTCTGTCAGCATGTTGCCGAACTCATCCGCCTGGTAGTATTCCAGGGTAAAGCCCAGCTTGGCGCTTGTATACTCGCTGCCCTGGCGGGTGGCGGGAATGCTGATGTCGCCGGAAAGCTGTGAGTAATCAGCTTCCTTGTAGCTGTAGGTGTGCACGCCGAAGCCGTAGTAAGATACGGAGTATGACTCCAGCGTGGTCAGTGCCACGTAATCCGCGCTGTACTTCTGGCGGATCACATTTCCGTCGTCGTCGCGGATCACATATCCGGACCACAGGTAATAGGTGGTTCCGGGCTTCAGACCGCTGGCGCTGAAGGAGTATGTGCCGTTGCAGTCATAGACCGTGCTGCTGGTCAGCGAGTGCGTGGCGTTGCAGTTCAGCATATCGTTGGGGATCGGGTCTACGTTGGGATCGAAGCTGGGATCCGTTGCGAAATAGACCTTCAATTCATCCAGCTTGCTGTAAGTGCCCAGCTTCATTTCCAGGTTGCCGGAGATCCAGTTGTTGGTGATCAGCGCCTTGCTGTCCACCAGGGAGTAGACCCACATCTTGCCGTCCTCTGTCACCTTTGCGGCCGGGGTGTTGGCAGGATCGTCTATGCCGGTCAGGTCGGGATCCACGCCGTCATGGCAGCCGACATATCTGTCGATGATCTGCTGCACCGTCAGGGTCTCCTTGGCCTTGTACTCGGCTTCGATCTCTGTCTCTACAAATCCGAAATACTTCTGGGTTATGATCTGCGCGGAAGGCGCGGACAGCACCTGGGCCGAGATGGTTCTCGAAGACGTATTGCCGCCGAAGTTTGCCACCAGCTGTGCGTAATAAGTCTCGTTGAGCTCGCCGGTGACCTTCACCTTATCGGCTCCGGAATTCTGGAGCCACTGGCACAGGCCGTTATTCAGCGCGTAATTGTATTCTGCCCAGTAATGCGTTGCCAGGGGGTTGGTCTCCGTTCTCACCAGGCCCTTTGTGGCGTCGGAAGCGGCCAGCGCGTCGTACTGCTCCTTGGTGATCATGAAGTAAGAGGTAACAGGAGGCTCCACATTCACAATGACCTTCTGCAGGCCGGCCTCCGTAAGCACTCCGCCGGATACATAGCTCGCGTTGGAAGCGTCGCTTCCCAGCAGCTCGATGGCCTTGTTGTAGGCCGCCTGGTCCTTCGAAGAGCTCACGCACAGCTTCGACCGGAGCGTATTCATGTTATCCGTTCCGAAGGCTGCCCTGTACTGGTCGCTCATGACCAGAAGACGCACCTGGTTCACCTGCTTCTGTACCTCCGCGTTGGTGGATTCAGCCACCATGGCGGTGTACTTCAGGCCGCTCTTGTCGTACTCCAGATCCTTTTCCAGCTTCCTCACGGCGGAGCCGTTTGTAGTGATGCTGGGCACGGTGTGGTTCACGACGATGCGGATCGCGTTCGTCAGCTTCACCTCTGTGGTGGTGTCGCCGTCAAAGGCCTTGAGCTCGATATCGGTATAGATGCCGGTGGGCAGGGTCCTGGCGTCGAATTCCAGCGTGTAGAGATTTGCCGGGTTCCTGGCGTCATTTCTGCTCTTGGGCATTGCCACCGTCAAAGCTCCGGTGGAGGATTCCACCTTCTGGCCGGTGAGCTTTGCGCTGATAAACGGTTCGCTGTCAGGCTTTGCGCCGTCCTCGTCCCAGGCTGCGATCTTCAGCTTGAAGGTCTGGTCCTCCATGCTCTGGTCCACCAGAACATAGGCGTTGCCTGCGCTGTCGGTCTTCATCTGGTCGGCGCGGTTTGCCGTATAAACATCGGCTGCGTCCGCGATCTCCACCTTGGGGCTCTTGTTAAAGGCGATATATCCGTCATGGACCGGGGTATCCCAGTCGCGCCCGCGGGTGTACTGCTGCAGGTCGGCAGTTGTCCAGCTGGTCTCGGCAGTGTTCAGCGGAATACCCTTCGCCGCGGAGGAATTGTAATAATATCCGTACTTATCCTTCGTGACGAACATGACCTTCTGCAGCGTGCCTTCCACGCCCTTGCTCTGGCCGGTGTAGCTGTCGCCGGACTGTCTCTGACCAACGCTGCGGATCTCCTGGATGAAGATCTGATACTCGTAATCCGTGTTCAGGCCTTCCCAGTAGCCGATAGGTCCGCTGACGGTGGGAGATCTTGTCTCTACGGGGATCTGAGTCCCGTCGCTGTTGTGGTAATTGCCGTTGGGGTCCCACTTTCTCCAGTCGGTCTCTTCCGCGGCGGAAACGAAGTTCAGGTCGTCGTCGCGGGTGACCTTGAACGCCTTGAGGGTGAGCAGATACTTCTGGCAGCGGTCCATGCTGGAATCCTTTACCATGGTAACGCTGATCTCGCCGCTGTTGGCGGTGCCCTCAGTGCTGGCGCTGATGTCCTTGTTCACGGAAATTTGGGGCGGATAAACAGGATATGTCATGGTTTCCGCGAACAGCTCGTAATTGTTTGTTACGCACAGATCCAGCATTTTTCCGTACTTTGTCGTTTCCGTGCTGGTGACCGCGTCGTAATACTCTCTGGAGATAGCCGTCTGGCTGGAGCCCGCGCCCGCGGAGTTCACATAAGCATAGCTGTAAACCGAGATATGGTCGCCCGCGAAGTTCTCTCTGGAATCGGAATAGGTCAGCTCCGTGGCGGGAACGGTGGTGAGACGCATACCGTCGCGGTAGATCTCGATATCCGTTACATCGCTGGCGGGAGCTACCCAGTGGAGGACCACAGGGGCTGTGGGCGAAGTGGGCTCGTCAAAGTACAGGCTGTTGGCGGGCGGCGAGGCGGGGCTCAGAATAATGCTCAGAATGTCATTGTTGTTGAGCGCCGTGCTCTTGTTGTCCTTGTTTCTTGCCACTACCTGGAGGTAATACTTCACACCGGGCTGGAGGCCGTCTATCACGTACTTTCCGTCAGAATCCAGCTTAGCCCACTTCGGGGTGCCGTCGGCATTCTTGGCGGTCTGGATAGCGCTCATGGAAGCCGATGTGGAATAGTACACCAGATATTCGGTGTCAGCGGGGTTCCCGTTCGCGTCCACATACAGGCCCACGCTCTTGGTGCTCACGTCTCCCTTGGAGTCAAGCGCCTCTGCGGAGATCGTGGAAGGAGTGTTGGCAAGCGTGTAGATCGTTGTGCCCGCGGAGCTCTGGCCGCTCATGTTGCCCACACGGTCGCGGGTCTGCACATAAACGGTATATTTCGCGTTGGGCTTCAGCGGCTCTTCATACACCTTGCCGTTGCTCGTATAGGTGAGGCTGGTGTAGGTGATGGTGTTGGAAGAACTCCATTCGCTCCAGTCGCCAATAAGGGTTTCGCTGCAGATGCGGAAGCGGTACGGCTGCTCATGGAGGGCGTCATGAACGTCCTTGACGTTGTTTGCCACAGCCGTGATGCCGTGCGAGGAGCTCAGATTCGTGATCACTCTGGGTTCAAACTCGGGAGAGACCGTCATCTTGTTGTAAATGGAGGTGTGGATCTCGCTCACCGCGCCCAGCTCGGAAACCGTACTGTCTTTGCCGCTGCCGTAGGTGATGCGCACGTTCTTGACACGGTAACCGTCTCTGGGAGTCACATGAATGACAAGAGCTGTTCCCTCGGGGATGCGGTTGAGGTTGAAGCCTTCTCCGTCTTCCCGGTCTACGGAAACGCTGCCGCCGGTGCGGTTCTCCACGGTAAGGCCGTAAACGATGGGCGAGAAGGTAGCCTTCAGCGCGCCGCCCTGGGTAGGTGTGGAAATGGTATAGGCAAACTGGCCGTTGCCGGTCTTGACCAGCCCATCCAGCACGTCCTGGGTGGTAGTACCAGTGACTTCGCCATCCTCCACGGTCTCGGTCATGAGCTTCAGCTCCGACACATAATAGCCGCTTTCGGGGATGATCCGGAAGGTGCGGGATCCCTTTACAGGCACCTTGATGCCGGTTTCGGTATCGTAAGGCTCGATCCTGCCGTGATCCTCGCCGTCAGCTCCGGGGGTGATCTCGGTGCGGTAAAGCCTTGTCAGCGCCTTGCCGCTCACGTCGAAGGTGACGTCCACGGTGATGCCGGGATCCTCGCCCTCGCCGGTGTAGGCGGTAACGGGGATGAGGTAGGGCGTAACTCCCACCATGCCGGAGGCCACCTCAACGCCGTCGATCTTCAGGCTCTTGATCTCATACTGATCGCCTTCGGGGTTCATCATCAGCGTGGCGTTTCTTCCCACGGGCACGTAATACTCGCCGTTCTCACGGACGATGGTATCGTCGGTGATCACGATCTCCGCCGTGCCGCAGTCACTGGAGGTAAGCTTCAGGGGCCGCATTTCCATTTCCTTGAAGAACACCAGGATGATGAGATCCTGATCCACGTGCTCGATGGTATAAGTCATCATCTTGGACTCGGGATCGGGAGAAACCAGGCTCTCCAGCGGCACGTCAGCGCTGTTCACGGTGACCTTTTCCACCTCATAGCCCCGGTTGGACCGGATGGTGACGGTGAAGGATTCTCCGTCCTGAAGCTCGGTGTTGCCTTCGGGAGTGGCATAGCCGCCATCGGAGTAGTTCACAAATACGTTGTGTGTGACAACGGGATCGGGATCAGGCTCCGGATCGGGATCGGGCTCCGGATCGGGATCTTCACCTGTTCCGGGTTCACCTGTTCCGGGTTCACCTGTTCCGGGTTCGTCTGTTCCAGGCTCGCCTGTTCCGGGTTCGCCTGTTCCGGGCTCTTCGCCTTCGTCGGCCGTCACGGAAACGCCCGCGTCGTTGAGCTCAGGGGCGGAAGCCGTCAGCAAATTGGCGCTCATCCGGGCCATCCGGTTCACGGACATGGTCCCGGCGGACATGGCGCGGTAAGCCCTTGTGCCGGTGGAAGCGTCCGGGAACAGCGCGGAAAGGATGAAGTCCTGGCGGATGCTTTCCACCTCGAAGTAATAGGCGTTCCTTGTGCTGTCAAATTCCAGCTCATCGGCGGACAGGGTCCGTCCGGCGTAAACCACGGTGCCCAGGGTCTTTCCGGCCTTGGGGAAGAAGTAGAACCGTGCGCCGTCGCCGGTGGGGATAGCCACTTCGGTATCCTTGGTGTTGAGAACGCCGTTGTACATTGCCTGAATGGTTCCGTTGCCGGATTCATAAACAAGGCTGGCGATGCAGTTCTCGTATACGGGAACGGTAACGGAGGTAGCCGTCAGAGTGGGACCGGGGGTGTCGGGAGCAGTGGCGTCAACGCGCACAGGGATCGTGCGGTTCGCAAGAGTTTTGCTGTCCTCGTTGATATAGGCCTGATACTGCTCGTTGCCTGCGCCGTCCACGGCCTTGACACGGATGGTGTAATCGCCGGTCTTGGTCAGAGGATATTCCAGGGTGGAGGCAATGTTGCCCCGGTTCGCGTTGTCCCAGGTACGGCCGCCGTTGGTGGAAACATAGTAGTAGGAAGCTGCGGTGTTGGCGTCGGTGGAGCCGCTGATATACAGGGTGGCTCCGTTGGTCCAGCCGCCGCCGTCATAGAAGCTGTTGTTGCTGTTGTTGCGGACCTCTATGGTCATGGGGGTGGGGGCTTCCTTGTCGATGTAGAAGGTGACCTGCCTCGTGTCGCTCACAGAGCCCATGCCGTTCACGATCTGGGCGGTAATGCGGTAGCCGCCGGGATCGGACAGGGACAAAGTGCGCACGGCGGGCATTTCCACGTCCTTCTGGAGAACGCCGCCCATGGTGTAGACAGAATACTGACCGGTGGTATCGTTTTTCGTTTCAATGGTATACCGAACGTTGGCGGTACCCGTCATATCTGCCCGGTGGTACACGTCCTCGTAATACTCCGTGCCGCTGTCGTTGTGCTCCAGCTCGCCGGTAGATTCATTGAGCTTGAAGAGAGCCTTTCTCGGAACAAACTGCACGGTGACGTCGGTGGCGGAGAACCCGTTCAGGCTCTCGTCGCTTGTCATCACGTCGGTTTTGCCTGCTTCACTGTCGTTGTAGCCGTAATCGTTCTTGATGTTGGCCACGTTCTGGTTCATGGTGCTCAGCACCGAAATCTCGGGAGGCATGGGCTTGGAAACGGACAGCTTGATGTCCTTGATCCTGGTCTTGGCCGTCTGGTTGCCGCCTGTCTCGGTAGCCATGCCGGTCTGGTTGTCGAAAGCAAAGATTGCCACGTTCAGAGAATCGGTGGGGTTGTTGGGCAGTCCGCGCATGGCGCTCTTGCCGATCTTGATGGTGCCGCCGGCGGCGGGAAGCCGCTGGGTGGCAGCCTGGGCGGAGCTTACCGAGGTAAGGCTTCCGTCGGCATTCATCCGGTACCATCTGATCTCGGTGCCCGCGGCGTTGGTATCGTAGAAATAGTAGCCGTAGCCGCCCAGCACGCCCTCCTGGTCCTCAGAACCGCCCACATGGATGGTGACGAACTTGTCATTGTTTGTCACGTCAAGATAATTGCTGGCGGCATACTCCCCGGTCTGGGTGGTGCCGGAGCTGTTGTCCTCGGTGCCGGTGGTGACCACCTGGGCCGTGGGGGCCTTGTCGTCCTTGGTGAACAGCACGGAACGGGCGGACTGGTCCTTGATGATGGTCTTCTTTGTGCCGCTTCCGGCAGCCGTGGCTGCGGAAACGCCGTAGGCGCTTTCCACCAGCTGCAGCTTCAGGTGCTTGCCCGCAGTGCAGTAGGCGTTGATGAAGTCATAGCTCATCTCCCACTTGCCCCCGGTGCTGCCCCAGGTGCCGTTGCCGATATCGCCGGTAACGGTAGGCGGCGTAATGCACTTCAGCGCCACCTTGTTATTATACAGGTAATCATAGCTGGTAGTGGACTGGGTGAGCGCCTCGTAGGTACTGTTTTCAGCGGTATTGGTGGCCCCCGTCATTTCGGAGCGGTCGATATACCAGGCAAGGGCGAAATTGTTCCCCTGGGTGTGGGAGCTGACGCGCTCGATGGTTACTGACCGGTGAGTGGAGCCCGTGTTGTTGGCCGTATCGTACATGATGGTGGGGGTCATGATCATGGCGCTCTGCGGCGCGTAGGTCACTGCCACGCCTTCGGTGGCATTCACCTGGCACACATCGCTTGTTGCGCCGTTGGTAGCCACATATCGATGGCCGGTCACGTTTCCGTTTTCGTCCTTCACGGATACTCTCCGGGTGGCCGTGTCGGTGACCCGCTCGTAAATGGTGAGAACGGAGTTGTCAGGCAGAGTGGTGTATCCGCCGGTCAACTCGGAAAGGGTCTTTCCGTTCAGGCTGTTGGTGCTCCAGCCGCTTTCCTTTGCCACCGACAGATTTTCACCGCTCTTTGTGAGGAACTGGTATTTCCATTCCCGCTTCACGATGCCGCACAGCTGAACGTTGTTATCGTCATACGCCGGCCCGCTGGGACAGTCGGGGTCGTAGGAAGCGTCCGAGATCTGCAGCACCTTCTGGCCGTTCTGGGTGATGATGGAAGCCGCGAACTGGGCCTTGGGCTTTTGGTTCACCACGAAATCGAACACGGCTGTGTCGGTGTCCAGCGTGTCGTTCTTCACGTTCTCCTCAGGCGGCGCGAAATAGTAGGTGTACCGCCCGGGCAGCGTCACGTTGGCGTCAAGCGCGTCGGCAGGCTTTCCGCTTCTGATATCCGCGGAGGTCTCTATGCCTGTGATATCCTGGATCATGTACCAGCGGCCCGCCGGGAAGTCCGGGTTGGCCGAGGATTCTCCCAGAGAGGGCGGTGTCACCGTCAGGTGCAGGTTCGAGATATTGTCCAGGGTGTAGGCCACGCCCCGCTCCACGCCGGTTCCGGCCGCCACCTGGTCCTTGATCGGGCCCTGCGAGGTGTCATACCCCAGCTCCACGAAATACTGCTGGGTGATGTATTCCGCAATGTCCGTAAACTCCTGGGCGGTGCCCACCGCCTGTTTGACGTTTGCGATATTTTCATACATGCCGTATTTTGCCAGTTCATTATCACTGGCATCGGAGCCTGCCATACGCTTGAGGAAACTCATAACGGTAGAACGCCCGGTGGAATCTCCCCAGCCAATATAACGGGCCTTGTCGTTGTTCAGGCGCCACTGTACCTGAGCGGACAAAATGGGGTCGT
Organism: uncultured Acutalibacter sp.; assembly: GCA_964577585.1. Taxonomy (GTDB): domain Bacteria; phylum Bacillota; class Clostridia; order Oscillospirales; family Acutalibacteraceae; genus Acutalibacter. Next base: position 14,281 of record CAZNZS010000004.1, on the reverse strand, counting down.
TGAAATCCTTCTCGGTGTCGTTGGTGATGTTCAGGATAAAGCGTGCCTTGCCGTTGCCCCAAGAGGGCTCGGTCACCACTTCGGACAGAGTTTTCGCTGTGTTCATGTACAGCGTAATGTTGCTGAACGTTACGCGGGTCTCTATGGGGCAACCGTGGCTTTCATATCCGATAGCGGGACCAAAGCCATAGCAGTCGGTATCTCCGCCATAGGGGTTTGTTATCCCGCCGATAACCTGCTTGGGTTCGCCGATGGTGAAGCCGTCCACCGTAGGACGGTTGATACTGATGTTGTTCAAACCTGAAACAGGAGTGGTAGCGCGGAAGGTATCCTTGGTCATCTGGCTGGAGCTCAAATAACCTTCGATTTTATAGACGGTACAGGAAGAGCCGTCCAGGTCGATCATAAAGTTCTGAATGGCCGCGGCATTTCCGCTGAGGTTTGCTGTGGCAATTACAGTTCCCCTGGTCGATCCACCTGAGTCACAGAGAGTTGTCACCGGCTGGTCGACAAACTGCTGAATTTCCAGAGAGCAATTCTGCTTACCACCGGTAGTATCTGTTACGCTCCAGCTTCCTGCGCCTTTGTAAATCATCAAGCGATAACCGGAAACCACCCAGACGCCGCTCCGATTCTGCCGGATGGTGGTGTTGAACCAGAAGCCGGACTGTTTATAGGTGTGGAAATGGCAGTTTGCCGTATTCATGGTAAAAAGAATGGACTTTCTGGTAGGCTGGGTAAAGTGGTAGAACAGCCAGTCGCTTTCCGGTTTTTCAGAAACACCGGCAAAGAGTATCTCGGACCAGTCCTTGCTGGAACTCATGTCTATTACATGGCGCTTTCTTGGCAAGCACTGCGTACCATTGGTATTATAGGAAACCGAATGCCCATCATCGCCATTCGCACTTTGGTAGCTTGAGTTGATAGAATTATCTTTATAATACGTTACATAGCCGCTGCTGCCAATGCTAATGGTATCCGAACTCTTGCTGGGGTTCGTGTTATGGTCATAGGGAATCCAGTTTTTGATCTTTTGGCTTCCTTCGCCGCTGGAGATACCGGAAATGTTGATCCATTCCGGCTTGTAAATGGAATAGCCGGCGTTCTCTACAATATTATAGGGGCAGCTCGCGCCCTGGGTGCAGGAACCTGTGCCGCTGTCTGTTGCATAGGTGCAGGTGTGATTTCTGGTGTAGAGATAGGGGTTGAAATTGGGATCGTTGAGGGTGGTATTGCCCCCTGTCCCGTAATACCTTTCATTGATCATCTGGGCCGCCCGGATCTTCAGGGGTACAATGTTGTTTTCCGGGGTCATATAGGTATTTCCGATAGCCATGGCCACCTCGATGGGGTCGTGGCTCAGGTAAGCGGTGGTCGTGATGTTGCCGGGCATGGTCCGCAGGACCACCGGGTTGGAAATGAGAGACTGGTTTCCCAGTGTGTCCGTTACCCGCACCAGGATGGACTGATAGTCTCTCAGCTCCTGGGCGTCAAGGCTCATGCCGGCGTGGTAAACGAAATCCTTCGTGGTGCTGCAGGCCTTGTCGGTGTAGACAGGAACGGTGACGGAAGCGCTTGCTCCCTCTGAATCAACAGCGCTGTCGTTATCGTATTTTTCCACATGGACCTTTGCCCGGTCCATTCTGGCCCAGGTAAGGCCGCCGTCGGTGGAATATTCGAAATAGTCCGTGGTCTTGCTGGTCTTCGGGTCAGACCTTGCGAACAGCCAGACCTTGGAATCGGTGTAAGTCCTGTTGTCGTAGGGCTCAAATTTGGGGTTGGCGTCCGTTGAGTCCGCAGTTTCCCTCACCAGATAGACCTCAGGGGTCGAGGGAGGTGTAAGGTCCACCTGGAAATAGGCCTGCTTCACTTCAGACTGATAGTTGGCGTTGTCCACCGCCATGGCGTCAATGCGGTAATAGCCGTCCTTCGCCACGGTAATGGTGGTCCAGTTATCCTTTTCCTTCATCTCCCCGGTGCTTTCATCAAGCTCATAGGCGGGGCTGGCGGGGGTCCAGTCTGTGTAGGTGCAGCGGCCGTAGCTCTTGTCGCTGTAGCCCTGCATGGTTTGAAGGATCTCTTCGCGGGTGCTTCCCACATCACCGGTAACGTCTCCGGTGCCGAGATAGTACATGGAATACCGGTATTCTCTGATGCCGGAGCCGTCTGTATCGGTTGCTCCGCCGATGCCGATATCTACCTGGGCGTTGCTGCCGCCCACCACGATGGCCTTTTCAAGGTCAAGGGTCTGGCCGCTCTTGCCCAGGATCTGAAGGCCCTCGGGGGCGCTGGAGTCGATGGTGAAGGTGTCGGTGTACACATAGGTGGCATAGCCTGTGCGAAGGTCGGTAACTACCAGCTTGAAGGCGCAGGCGTTGCTGTTGATGGGGTCTTCATCCTCCAGATCGGGGTTCAGCTCATGGAGGCTTGCGGGAAGCTTCCACAGCTCGCCGTTGATGGAAAGGGAGCTGGAAAGGTTGCCGTCCCCATCCTGAAGGTTCTGGGTTCTTGTCAGCTGAGGAACACGGTACCATTTTGTGTGGTCAAGGGTAACTGTTCTGGATTCCCCGTCCTCGGTGACCTCTTCCTCGCGGAAGTCCAGCTTCTTTGTAAAGTAAGCGTCGGCGCGGATGGCAGGGCCTGTGCGCTTAACGCCGTCGATGTCAAGATACTGCTTATCCACCGCGCTGGCGTCGTTGAACACCGCCAGCATGGAAAGGCTCACATATTCTCCGGCGCGGTATACCTTGCCGCTGGTGCCGGTGTTGAAGGAGTTGATGTTTGGCTTGCTGTAATCCACGGAAACGCTGTCGGTGTATTTTACCTGAGGCTTGCCGTCGGTTTCCACCACGCCGCGGATATCGTAGCGCACGCCGGCCTCCAGGCCCTCCACCGTCATGTGGATCTTGTCGTTGATATTCCAGTCGCTGAGCTCTATCGTTTTATTTCCGTCCGGATAAACAACGGGCGTTTCACTGGTCCAGGGCTCGTTTTCCGTCTTGCACTGATAGCCCACCCGGACCCGCTTTGCGCCGCTGCCCTTGTCGGAAATGCGCAGGTCAAACTCCGCCTTGCCGCCGTTCAGGTCGGCAGGCTCCGTTTCAAGGGCGTTGTCTGTTCCTTCGGGGGCGAACTGGCGGTAAGTCTGGTTATAATCCGCCGCGGCGTCGTTCTTATAGTCCACATCCACGCTGGTAGTAACCATCGTGCCCTGGGCGTAGGTATAGAACCGGAAGGTACAGGTGTAAGTGGCGATCTCATAGTACCAGTTCCTGTAGGCATCGGGATCATCGTCAAAGTTGATGCTGTTATATGCCGTAAGGGAGACCTTTACCGTGGCGCTCTTCGTAGTGTCCAACTGATCCGGGTCATAAACGATATCGAATTTGCCCATAAAATCATTGAAGGTGCCGCCGGTCAGGGAGCTGCTTGCAACCGCGCGGTAGGCATAATATGTCCCCTCTCCGCTGGAGCCGCCCCGCCATGTCTTCTTGTCGCTTTCGCTCCCTTCAAAATGGAGCTGAACGGCAGAAGTCTGGGTGATCTGCTTTGATTCGATGAGTAAACCTTTAACGTTGGTAAGCTTGCCGTCTGTGGGCCTGGAGCTGCCAGAGCCCGGCCTGCTTGAGCTGGGCGCGTTATAGGTGAAGATCTTGTCGTTTCGGAAGTTTATGGATTCCGTAGTAGAAAGTTCTACGGAGCCATCCTTTACAGTCACTTCCTGTCCGGTAACACTTATCCTGAAGACAGAACTGGCTGCACTGGCTGTGATTGCGCTGGAGACCAGCAAAACTACAAGCAGGAGTAAAGAAACGATGATGAAACGCTTCCGCTTTGCTCTTCCTTTCCAAAAAGCTGTTCCCATTTTGTTCATGAAAACAATGCCTCCCTTGCTGCTGACTGATAAATCTTTGGACTTGTTTTTTTATGTCTGTCATCCCAAGGCGCTCAGCGCCGAAAGATCTTGCCCTTAAGCTCCCCTGAAAGGGGAGCTGTCGTCTGAAAGACGACTGAGGGGTTTCCCTTATGCCACTCCGGCTGCCCGGAGAAGGTATGGATAAGCCCAATGCTCCCTCTGGATGTCCTTAAAGGGACAGTAGGCGTATTCCCGGATGTTTTCCAGCTCAAAATCGCTGGGGGCGTTTTCGGTGATCATCAGGATCATCTTTACCGCCTCGCCCCGGCTCACGTTTGTCCGGGGTCGGAAGGTGCCGTCTCCGTAACCGGAGATCACCTTCGCCTGATACAGGTTTTCAATGTGAGCGGTGTACCATCTGTTTTCCGGCACATCCGTGAAAGCTCCCGTATAGACATTGTCTGTAAGCTCCATGGCCTCTGCCAGCATCTTCGCGGCCTCGGCTCTTGTGATCCTGCTGTCGGGCCGGAACGCGCCGCCCGGGTACCCGTCTATCAGGCCCTTCTTCTGGGCAAAGGCAATGTAATTGGTATACCATTTGCCGTAGCGAACGTCCGTAAAATTCGGAACGCCGTAATTCTCATTGGGGTCGTAGCCGCCGATGGCGCTGATGAGCATTTTCACGAACTCGGCTCTGGTCACCTGGCCGTTGGGGCTCACCCTGCCGTCCGCGTAGCCGTCCAGGAACTGGGTCTGGGCCACGTTGCGGTACACGGCGTAATAGGCAGTGGAGCTGTAAAGCGGGATTTTTCCGGCATCCACCACGGTCTTTCCGTCCGTCGTCCATCCCATGAAGCCGTAGCCCTCTATGGATTTCACGCCGGGAACGTTCTCCGGGGGCCGCCCGTATTCCACTGCGTACTGTGTCTGGCCCACCGGCTTTCCGTATTTTCCGGCGTCAAAGCTTACGATGATAAGCCTTCTTGCGCCGCTGCCGTACCGCTGCACCCTGATCTTAAGATCCTTGGAAACCATTTTGGTAAGGTCGCTTCTGTCTCTCGTCTGGCACCGGAGCACCACATCCTTCTGCTGGAAGAAGCTGTCCTTCTTGATGTACAGAATGTTGGAGCCGTCAGACCTTGTGCTTCCAAGCTGCACCAGGAACTGGCCGGGAAGTCTTTCCTTCCCCTCCTCGTCAAGCTCTGAATCGTAGGGAAGCACCTCTCCCGCTGTTTTTCCCGGGAGATAAAGCTCCCAGGTGGAAACGGTCCGTCCTGTAAACACCTGGCCGTACTGGTCCAGAATGACCGGGTAAATATACTGGTTCACGTCTTCGGCTTCCTCGCCGGTGCGCATGTTGTAAACTGCCTCTGCGCCGCCAATCTCCACGGAGTAAAGCCTCGGCTCCTCCTGTGAGATCACTACCTGGGCCTTCTTGGTGATCCCCAGCTCTTCGCTGGTGGCTGTCAGCACCAGGCCGGTAAGGTCTCTGCAGGCGGTGTAAACTGTCAGCTTTCCTGTCCGCCTGTCAAATTCGGCGATCAGGATCTTGCTTTCCTGTCCCTCGCTGTCCTCTTCCACACGGTAGATCCTGTATTGATCCGGCGGGCCGTCCTTTTGGCCTCCGCTTTCCTCCACAAGATATCCGTTCTGCTCCAGCCCTGCCTTTTCAAGGCCATAGGAAATTTTCGCGTCCTCGCATTTTGCTTTGTACTGATCATACACCGTGGGGCTGAACTGATAAACGGTTTTCCCTTCCTCGGCATATGGTCTCTTTACGGCGTCTTCGATCACGCCGTCCTCATTTACGTCGTCAATGTAAAGGTAAGAGGCCTTGCTGGGCTGCTTCGTGAGGTGCAGGACCACGGTTTTGGTGAATTCCGCCTGGCCTTCCTTTCCTGCCGTGGAAACCTTGAGGTGAACGTCCCGGCTGCTTTCCCCTGCGCCCACGGCCTCGCTGGTCACGTCCAGAACCAGATCTTCTCCGGCGGAGGTGCCGTTTCTCGCAGCGCCTTCCGCGAATTCCACGCCCTCGTGGTCGCTGGTGAATTCCCAGATGGGATAGATGATGTCGGCTGACGTTTCCATCCAGGCGTCGTACTGGTCCAGAACCTCCGCCCGAAGTGTCACCTGGTCAACGCCCGCCTCGGCCGGAACGTTGGAGTTCGGGTCCGTCACCCAGTACGGAACGGAGAAGATGTATTCACCCTCGGCGGAAAGCCGGAAGGGATAAGAGGTGCCCTTGCTGAGCTGGATCTGCAGCCGGCTGTCCTCAAGTACCCTGTCCTGGCCCGCCGGAACTGCTTCCACCTGGACCAGCCGTCCCACCACGGTGGAACCGATGGAAAGGGTTGCCGTGCTGTTTCCTGTATTGTTCATGGAAAGGCCGGTTCCCAGCACGCTCAGTCTGATATTGGCGGTTTCACCCGGCATTTCCTGGCCGTACTGGTCAAAGGTCCTTGCCATCAGCTTTACCTGAGTGTTGGGAGCTCCCCGCTGGGGAACTATCGGATAGGTCTTCCCGCCCACGGTCTCTGCGCCCTCTCCCCAGTCGGTGACCTCGGGACGGGCGTAGGTGGCGATGGAAGCCTGTTTTGTCACTGTGATATCGGCTTCTTTCCACTTTGTGGTGTCACTGTCAGACGTGGCGCGAACGGTGATCGTGGAAGTGCCGCTCTTCAGGGCTTCCTCTGTAAAGGAAACCTTCAGCACGCCTGTGGAGGAACCCGTAAACTCGGCCTTCACTCCGCCCTCGGTCTTGCTCACTGTCCACCGGACGGCGCCGGACATCGGATTGTTGAACTGGTCCCGCACCATGGGAATGACTGTGTAAACGTCATAGCCCGTGCCTCCCTTTGCGGCGGGCAGCGGGATCTCCATGCTGTCTCTTCCCCGCAGGCCGGTGATCTCAACGGTGGTGACCTTCAAAGCCTCGTTCTGAACAATGGAAATATACTGGGTCTCGGTAAGTCCCCCGGCGCTTGCCGTCAGGGGAAACGCTCCCTGCTTGGCGGTGTTGCTGACAGTCACGGTCCCGGCTGTCAGATCCACGCTCACTCCCTCGGGAATGCTTGCGCCCTCGGGAATGCTCCAGGTGAGGGGCAGGTCCATGTAAATGCCGTACTGGTCTCTGGGATAGGCCTCCAGCCGAAGGGTATTCGTGCTGCCCGTTTCGGGAACCTGGATCCCGTCCTTGTAAACGTCAATGGGGAAGTAGATCCTGTCGATTTTTGACTCTTCCACGTTGATCGTGATTTTCTGCGATGTGCTCACAGATCCCTGATATCTGGCCGAAACTGTCACGCTCTTGGGAGCCTGCTTCGAATCGGTAACGCTCAGGAAATTTATGGTGCCTGAGGAAGTCAGGGTAACGGAGTTTCTGGCTGAATAGCGGCCCGTGGAAATATTGTATTCCACTTCTCCCACTCCCTCGGGAAGGGGATCCGCTTCGCCCGTCTCCTCGTCGGGCTCGCCGGGAAGCATGTAGTTCATGTCGGGGAACTCCACCGCCTCCAGCGTCCACACAAGGTCGTTTTCTCCCAGCTCCTGGTTCACGCCGTACTGCGTTTCGCCCTGGGCGGTAAGCTGTGTGGCGGAGCTTGTGATGCCCAGCGCCCGGTTGGGATAATCGAGCTCTTTTTCCGTGATCTCCATCACTGCCACCCGGGTGGGCTCCCGCTGTACCTCCACAATGGCTGTGGCGGACTGGGAAGCGCCGTTCGCTCTGGCAATGGCGGTTACCTCCACGGTACAGGCCAAAGCGCAGGGCTCAATGGTCATTTCTCCGGTGGTGGCGTTTACCTTGACATAGGCTCTTGCCTCGGAGGGGGTGATCACTGCCCGGAAGGAAGTGGAGTAATCTCCCGCGGCCATCAGGTCGTTGTACTGATCATAAACGTTCATGGTCGGGATGACCACTCTTGCTTCTCTGCCGGCAGTGGGAACCGCGATGGCATTCCCCGTCCCGTAATTTACTTTGTTTACCACGGTGGGCTTGCTGGGAAGCTGGCGGATCGTTACCTCCGTGATGGGGGAATTGATCCCGGCAAATCCCGCGCGCACATACATGGTGCTGTTTCTGGCGGCGGAGGTGACCCGCAGGGTGGAGCCGTGCTCGTTTTCCAGGGTCACGCCCTTGGGGGGCTCCGTGGGATTTCCCTCGCTGTCCACGCACTCCATTTTCCAGATGCCGTAGTCCAGCCCGCCCATATTCAGTCTTCCACCGGGGGCGTAATCCACGCTGATGTCGCCCCAGTTCCACTGGGTGGCGTACTGGTCGTAGGGGATCACGTTGGTGGTATATTCCACGGCCTCCTCGTTGGCGGCGGGAACCTCGATGGAAATGGAAGTTTCGCTGCCCTTGGGAAGAATGCTGATGGTCTGCAGGAACCGGTTGTCCCGGACAAAGGTGATGTTGTAGCGTACCACTCTTGTCACGTCCCCGTAGGCGGCCTCCACCTCAAGGGAAAGCTCTGCACCGTCGGGAACCGCGTTGCTGTAGGTAAAGGAGCCGCTGCCCTGCAGCCCGCTGATATCGATACCTCTGGGAACGGTGCTGCCCTCGGCAACGGTAAAGCTGAGGCCGATCCCCGCGCTGCGGATCTTCTCAAGGTTCATATCGGTGCCGGAAAGGGTGCCGTCCTCTTCCCTGTCCCGCAGGCCGGGAAGAATATCAAAGCTGTCCATCTCACCGGTGTACTGGTTGAGGGAGCGCCACTGGTTCGCCAGCTCCAGAACGTGGATGGAACCGGTAGCGGAGGTGGAAGTAACGTTTGCCGAACGGACAGGCACCGTGCACTGCACGCCGATGGTCTTTCCGGTGGCCGTCGTCTCTTCTGAGGTCATCTCAAAGCTGTTGGTGCTTCGGAAGCTGGTGCTCAGGTAATTGAATCTGTCAGCCGGCTTGTTCACCACCACGGTCTTTTCGAATTGAAGCTTTCTTTCCTTGTCCGAGTACTCTTCCTTTTCCACATATTCGGCCTTCAGGATGTATGTACCGGGCTGAACGGTATTTGTGCCCGTCCCCGCCTTATATTTAATAGTATAGTCATTTGTGGGAACTGTTGCGTTGGGATTGCCGCTTCCGTCAGGCGCCGTCACCTGCTCCACGGTAAAGGGATTTTCCTTTCCCGCGCTGTCGTAAACCCGCTGGGTCTCTTCGGTGGGCGTAAGGGTCAGGGTGCTGTAAATGCCCTCCATCACCGCACCGTACTGGTCGTAAACTCTGGAAGCCACGGGAATGCCTCTGTAAACGGCGTCCTCCGCTGTCTCGGCGCCGGAGCCGTCCTGCTCCGCGTTGCCCACAAAGAAGGTAAGCACAGGCTGCCCCTCGGAATTTTCCGTCTCTTCAATGGAAGAGGTGTCAAGGTCGGTGCGTTCGGGGGAGGGGGCGTCCTTGTAAAGCCGCAGGGACATGGGGGCGGCCGTGAAATTGAGGCCCTCCGGATCATAGGTGGCCTGCAGGAAGAACATTCCGGCCGTATTGTATTTCCAGATGCAGCTGTCGGGGTCCGCGGCCTGATTGGTCACATGAAGCTGGGGAGCCTTGCCGAAAGCCTTCTTCTCACCGGGAACACCGTCAAACGCGTCGTAATAGGTGATCTCGGTGTCGGGGTCCAGGATCATCAGAACGCCCACAGGCGAGGTGAACAGGTATTCCCCGTTCTCATCGTAGGCCTTCCACACCTTTGCTCCCTGATAGCGCTCCGCAAGGGAATCGTCTTTGATCTCTGCGGTTCTCACGGTCACGGTGCCGGTCTTCGTTTCGATGGCCTTGGGCGCGTCGCCGGTAAATTCGGTTTCGCATTCCTCCAGGGAAACAACGCCGTCTAACAGGAACTCCCACCGGATGCTGTCGAGAAGCTTGTTCAGATCCTCGTGCTCGGGAGAGGAAGTTGATGAAAGGGGAACGCTGGTGCCCACGTAATATTTCAGAGCCACCGGCCGGTTGCTCTCACCCAGGTAAGCGTCGGGGATCCAGCTCCTGCTTTCGTCGTTTTCCTGGGAGCGCTTTTCGGTGGGGATCACATATCTGGGGTAGGTGCCTACCTCGCTCTCAGTGGGAGAGTTAAAATCGGGGTCCGTGCCCTCAAAGCTTTCATCGCCGCTGTGGGTGTTGTTGTTGGAAGCAACAAAGCCCTTCACAACATAGTCGGATTCACAGTTGTCGTACCAGGCTCCCGGGGCGGTCTCTTCACCGGTGATAAGGCTGGGGTTTTTGGCCCAGTAATTGTTTTTCTCTGTGATCTCCGTATAAGCGTCATTTCTCATGATGAGGCGGCGCCACGGGGAAACCACGGCGTCGGCAAAGTAGCAGTAAGAGTAACAGTGGCTGGTTTGGCCCAGATCGTCGAGAACAAAATACTTCTGCAGGAAGCCTGCGCCGCCCATGGTCATGGGCACGGTCTCGCCGCTTTCGTTCTCATAGCTGAAGATTCGGCAGATCTCCTGAGCCTCCGCCTCGTTCTGCGGGATCTGGATGGAACTGCGGAACAGGGGGGCGCTTTCCGCCCCGGTGCCGCCGGAGCACTGGAAGTCGAAGTCCATCACGGTGACATAGCCCTCCTCGTTTTTCTCGAGATGGGTGTTGTCCCGCAGGCTGAACTGGAAATAGTAATCCATCATCACGTTGCCGCTCTCGGTGATGTTCCGATAAGCGAACAGCGCGGTGTGGTTGGGATCAAAGGCGGTGGGAGGGCTCATGAGATCGCCGAAGCTGCCCTCCAGGCGGAAGGCCTCGTCAGAGGCAAGGTAATTTAAGATCTCGGGGTTCTGAGAGCCGCTTACAACGGCAACACGTCCGTTGTTTCCCGCGATGTCTTGAGGATATTCCCCGTTTCTGGGCCTTGTCACGGCCACCAGGTTGGAGGTGTTCACCCGAAAGGCAAAATAGCCTTCGGAGAGGCAGTCTTCCATGACATATTCGTTGTCGGCTTCGGCGGAGGAGTTGTCGTGAAGCTTGATCTGCAGAGACATGGTAAGGATGCCGGTTTCTGCATCAAAGCCTGTCTGCACGAACCGCATGCCGGTCTGAGGAAGCGCGGCCCTGGGCGTTTCGCCCGGGAAGCTTCCCTCCTCTTGCCGCACGGCAGACGTTGCGTTGACTGCCGACAGATCCGGCAGTCCGCAGATCACCAGAACTGTCGCCAGCAGCAGCGCTGTAGCTCTTCTTAAATGCTTCATACTTGACCTCCTGTTTCCCCGTCTGCGGCTCTTGCTCCGCTGAAATGCACCCGTTAAGGGAGTCTCATTTTCAAAGACGAATGTTCAGAGACAAAATCGATTATACAAGAAGTAAAATATCGGAATTTGCAAACAAGCAAATCGGCAATTTTTCGGACAATTAGGCAGAGTTATCCCGTCTCGATACCTTTTCACTGAATATTATACCCCAAATATACAAAGCGTCAATACTTTTCGGCACATTTTTTTTGAAAAATTTTTCTCCATTTTCAAGAAAGACTTTATTTTTTCGGCTTTTTCTTGGTCCTTTTTTGCAGTGAAAAAACCTTTTCACACAACATATTGTTTACAAAGAGTTATCATCCCAAGGGTTTGTGTTTTGACAAGATTTTGCGCATTTTCTTCGCGTTTTCCCGATATTTTCTTGAAAATTGGGCATTGACAGCGAAAATAATATCATTTATAATGGTGGTGAATAATGCGGGGAGTATAATCTTCCCTGCCTATGACAAAAGCATCAAATACCCATTTTTCAACAAAGGAGGAGATCTTCTTTGAAAACCCAAACTTCTCAGAATTCATCAGGAAAGCGGATTCGCGGCCTGTTCTGTGTAGGCCTTGCCGCAATTCTCGCGGTGGCGGTTGCCTTTGGAGGCTTGGCGGCAAATTCCCGCGCTCCTTCCTATGATGTGACCGTCAGAAGCTCTTTCACTCACACGGCGGTGCTCTCCGGCAGCGACCTTTACTTCTGGGGCACCAATGATGATGGGCAGTTCCCGAATTCCGACCTGTTCTATTCGGCGGAACCGGTAAAGCTCCTTTCTAATGTAGAAGATGTGGCCGTATCCCAGGGGCGCACCCTTGTGGTAAGCGGCGGCGCGCTCCGCTCTTACGGAAGAGATCCCGTCACAGGGGAGCTTTTCGATACCAACGGCACCCTTCTGGCCCATGAAGCCGCCCAGGTCGCGGCCAGCGACACCTTTGCCGCCTACATAAGTAAAGACGGCGCTCTTTACACCTGGGGCCTCAACACCAGCGGCCAGCTGGGCAGCGGCAGCACCGATGCGGCAGAAGGCATGGTGCAGCTGTTTGAAAGCGGCGTGAAAAAGGTCAGCCTGGGCGATCTGTTCGGCCTGGCCCTGATGGAAGACGGAAAGGTTTACGGCTGGGGCGTCAACTCCGCCCTGGAAACGGGATATGAAAAGGAAGAGGAAGATACCTCCGTGCTGCTGACTCCCCAGCTCGTCACGGACGATGTTGCGGATATCAGTACCGGCGCGAACCACAGCTGTATTTTAAAGAAAGACGGCTCTCTCTGGACCTGCGGCAGCAACCTGTTCAGTCAAACCGGTGTAAAGGGAAGGCCCGGCAACGGCCTTATCCGGATCCTTACGGGGATCCGCAGCGTAAGCGCCGGCTCCCAGCACAATTTCGCCGTTTCCAATGACGGCGCTGTTTACGCCTGGGGCTACGGCGTTTCCGGCCAGCTCGGCCAGGAAAGCAAGGAGCGTATCGAGCAGCCCAGGGAAACCACCTTTGATTATGTTTCCGTTTTCGCCTGCTATGACAACACCTTCGGCATTTCCTCCGACGGCTCTCTCTATTCCTTCGGCAACAACACAAACTATCTCCTGGGCAAGAGCAACGGCTCCGATTCCCTGGTTCCCGCCAGGATCCTGGATAAGAACATGAACTGGGTCTATGAGGACGACGGCTCCGGCGATGTCATTCCTCCTGCGCCTTCACGTCCCGACAGCAAGAACGACGGGCCCGAAGAAACTCAGGAGCCCGAGATCGTGTCCACTCCCTTCATCGGCGGCTACGGCAACGGTGTCTTCAAGCCCGAAGACCACGTCACAAGGGCCGAGTTCCTGAAGATGCTGGTTTCCGCCCTGTGTCCTGATTTTGATCCCAGCCACGATTACGGCGCCAGTTCGTTCTCAGACATTCCTCTGAATTCCTGGTACGAAAAATATATCTCCTATGCCGAGCAGCAGGACCTGATCCACGGCTATTCCGACGGCACCTTCCGGCCCGATCAGAAGATCACCCGCGCGGATGCAAGCATCATGGCAGCGGCGGCATTGGATCTGGATCTCAGCAAAGCGCCCGATGCGGGCTATAAGGATGTCCCTGCATCCTTCTATGCGGTCTCCGCCATCAACGCCCTGACAGCCAACGGCGCTTTGACAGGCGATGGGGACGGCGTCTTCCGTCCGAACCACAACATCAAGCGCTGTGAAGCCGCTTCCCTGATCGCAAAGGCAGCCGGCTTCAAGCCCAGCGATGCGGAATGCAAGGCCCTGCAGAGCCAGTTCACGAAGTCTCCCTTCACCGACGTCTCCGCTGACAAGTGGTATTACGCATACGTGCTCCGCGGCGTGGGTTATGTAAAATGATCTGATAAAATCATCCGGTGATTCTCTTTTGAAAGCCCCGGACCGCCTTTCGGCGGCCCAGGGCTTTTTTCGGCGGAGCGTAAAAAATCCTGGGGGGAACACTCCCTTTTCCCGTTTTCCGTTGCATTGCGGCGTCTAAAATGATATAATGTCCGCAAAAGGATATGGTCAGGCGCTGTGAAAACAGGACAGGCGCCTTTTCAAGCAAAGGAGCAGAACAGTATGAGTGAAACCAAGAAAACCATGGAAAAGATCGTAAATCTCTGCAAGAATCGAGGCTTTATTTTCCCCGGCAGCGAGATCTACGGCGGCCTTGCCAACACCTGGGACTACGGCCCCCTCGGCTCCAGGCTCAAGAACAACGTAAAAGACACCTGGCGCAAGCGCTTCATTCAGGAGCGGAAAAACAGCTTCGAAGTGGATGCCGACATCCTCATGCACCCCAGGGTCTGGGAAGCAAGCGGCCATGTGGCCTCCTTTTCCGATCCCCTTCTGGACTGCAAGGAATGCAAAATGCGCCACCGGGCCGATAACCTGATCGACGATTTTGACCCCGAGGCCCATGCCGACGGCATGACCAAGGAAGAGATGTTCCAGTATATCAAGGACCACCACATCCCTTGCCCCAACTGCGGCAAGCACAATTTTACGGATATCCGGGAATTCAACCTGATGTTCCAGACCTACCGCGGCGTGACCAACGACAGCAAAAGCGTGATCTATCTGCGCCCGGAAAACGCCCAGGGCGAGTACGTAAACTTCCTGAACGTCCAGCGCACCATGCGTGCCAAGCTCCCCTTCTCCATCGGGCAGATCGGCAAGGCCTTCCGCAATGAGATCACCC
>CAZNZS010000003.1:0-66061 GCA_964577585.1 uncultured Acutalibacter sp. | reverse complement strand
AGCAGGGGACTGAAAATCCCCGTGTCATTGGTTCGATTCCGATCGGAGGCACCAGAAACAGCCATGTTGCTTGAAGCAGCATGGCTGTTCTCTTATATCAAGACAACGCGGCACCCACGCCCACTGGGTATTTCACACGCCACAGGCGTATTTCACCTGCGACGCAAATTTCACAAATCCCGGAAGGAATTTATTTCTTCGAAAAAGGAACACCCTTTGTCTAATAGACAAAGGGTGTTCCTTTTCTGGAGGTGACACCCGGATTTGAACCGGGGAATGAAGGTTTTGCAGACCTTTGCCTTACCACTTGGCTATGTCACCGAATTTGGAGCGGACGACGAGGCTCGAACTCGCTACCTCCACCTTGGCAAGGTGGCGCTCTACCAGATGAGCTACGCCCGCAAATGCCGCTGATAATGACATTGCAGCTTTTCTATTATATGAAGTAATTCCCAGTTTGTCAACCACTATTTCTTTGGAAGTGAAAAAATTTTTGGCCCGGGATCTCAACTCGGGCCAATCCGGCAGGAACTTATATCTTTTTTATCTGCTTATAGCTGAAGCGCAGGGGGGAGCTTCGCTTCAAGCGGACTCCGTCGCTTTCTTTTCTGCGCATATAAACGCTTTGCACCAGGCCAAAGCCCAGGTACAGGCATACGGCTGAAGAACCACCGGCACTGAAAAACGGCAGTGTAACGCCCATGGCCGGTAAAAGCGCAAGGCACATACCGATGTTGGAAACCATCTGAAGCGCGATCATTCCGAAAAAGCCGAAGCAGATATATTTCCCCAGATCGTCTCTTGACGAGTGAGCCACATGCAGGACCTTGAGCAAAAATAACAGCAGCAGAAGGACGATCAGCGAGCAGCCGATAAATCCTAATTCCTCTCCTGCAACAGAGAAAATGTAATCACTTTGCTGAAAGGGAACGCTTCTGTTTGCAACACGGCTTCCGTTAAACAGGCCCTGACCGTCCCATTGGCCGCTGCCGATGGAAATCCGGCCCTGATATTGTTGGTATCCGTCGCTCAGCTGTACGGAAGGATCCTCAAGGTTAAACAACGCGCGAAAACGCGCTTTTTGATAATCACGCATGACAAAGCGCCAAAGAAGCGGCACGGCGACCATGACCAAACCGCCTAAAATGGCAAAGTATTTCAGCTGAATGCCGGCGGAAAAGCTCATGGACAGGAATATGAAGAAGAAAACGATCGTGGCGCCGGTATCGCCCTGTATTTCACACAGGAGCATGGGGAAGAGGGCATGAACACCCAGAAGGATTACCTGAAGCGGCTCCGTCAGTCGGTTGTGCCTGCTTAACGTGTCAAGGTGCTTGGCAAACGTAATGATAAAGGCTATTTTTACCAGCTCGGAGGACTGGAAGGTGCGTCCTCCGATATTGATCCACGCTTTGGCGGAGACACCGCCCCCGCCCGTGACCTCTTCGCCAAACATGATGGTATAGATCATCAGGAAGATCGAAAAGCCCGCGAGAAGATACCAGAAATTTACGATCTCCGCATAGTCGATCCAGGAAATGACTACGGCCGCCGTGACGCCCAATATTACCGCGATCAGCTGCGTGCGGAAATAGTTTGCTTCGGTGGCGCGGGAAATACTTTTCAGCAAGACCAGGCTGTAAGCGGAGATAAGAGCCAGCAGCAGCCAAAGGATCATGTCGGATCGCAGAATATATTGATAAATGTTTTTGAAAAAGCGTTTTACCATTGTAAGATCCTCACGAAGCGCCCGATAAGCGCCCTCGGGTAATTTGTATCTGCATCATTGCGGCCATTACATCACCCCTTGTTTACAAGGGGTGACTAACAGACCTTGACGAACTGACAGAAAGGCAAGGGGTGCGTGCTAAACTATCATTTTCCGCCCTTTCTTCATTGCGCCGAAGGCGCAACCACCGTCTGGCATCTAGAATCTAGCATCTATTATACCACAAGCGCAAAGCGCGTTGGTATAATGTTCCCATCGCTGTCTGAGCGAAGCGAGGAGTTGGGCGGGACAAATTTCACTCTATACTATCCGCTGCTCTCTGCGGATAGTATACCATACTTGGAAATTGCAGGCAAGTTTTTTCGCCTCCGCTCTTTACTATTCCAACAAGATATCCTATAATTCATAATGAAAGTTTTTGGCCGACCCGGGCCGGAAAGGTGAGGAACTATGAAGACAGATATCGAAATTGCCCAGGAGACAAAACTCCTTCCCATTTCGGAGATTGCCGGAAGGCTGGGCCTTCAGGAAGAAGAATTGGAGTATTACGGAAGGTACAAGGCTAAGATCAATGAAAACGCCTTTGCCCGCCTGAAAGACCGTCCTGACGGAAAGCTTATTCTTGTAACGGCGATCAACCCCACTCCGGCGGGAGAGGGAAAAACAACTACCACAGCCGGCTTAGGGGAAGCTATGGCTAAAATCGGGAAAAATGCGATCATTGCTTTGCGCGAGCCCTCTCTTGGCCCTGTTTTCGGCGTAAAAGGCGGCGCGGCAGGCGGAGGATATGCTCAGGTTTTGCCGATGGAGGATATCAACCTGCATTTTACCGGTGATATGCATGCCATCACTTCCGCGAACAACCTTTGCTGTGCCATGCTGGATAACCTTCTGCAGCAGGGTAATACCCTTGGGATCGATCCGCGCCGTATCCTGATCAAGCGCTGCCTCGATATGAATGACCGCGCTCTGCGCAATATCATTGTCGGTCTTGGCGGCAAGATCAACGGAGTCCCCCGAGAAGACGGTTTTATCATCACTGTTGCTTCCGAAGTCATGGCTATTTTGTGCCTTGCAAAGGATATGGATGATCTGAAGCTGCGTCTGGGAAATATCCTTGTTGCCTATACTTATGACGGAAAGCCTGTCTATGCCAGAGATCTGAAAGCTGAGGGCGCTATGGCCGCTTTGCTGAAGGACGCGGTCAATCCCAACCTGGTGCAGACGATCGAAGGCACGCCCGCCATCATGCACGGCGGTCCCTTTGCCAATATCGCCCATGGCTGTAACTCTGTCAGAGCGACCCGTCTGGCCTTGAAGCTTGCTGATTATTGTATCACCGAAGCCGGCTTCGGCTCCGACCTCGGCGCGGAAAAGTTTATGGATATCAAGTGCCGTATGGCCGGTCTTGCACCTTCCTGCGTCGTTGTGGTGGCCACGGTGAGGGCCCTGAAATATAACGGCGGCGTTCCGAAAGCAGAGCTTTCTTCCGAAAACGTGGAAGCTCTTGAAAAGGGCATCGTCAATCTGAAGGCGCATGTGGAAAACATGCACAAATTCGGCGTGCCCGTAGTAGTCGCTATCAACCGTTTCGGCACGGATACGGATGCCGAGCTTCAGGTCATCGATAACTGCTGTAAGGAACTGGGTGTATCCTACGCGCTTTCCGAGGTGTTCGGCAAGGGTGGGGAAGGCGGCATGGAGCTTGCCCGCACCGTCTGTGAAGTGGCCGATCAATGTCAAAAGGGCTCTTCCTCGTTTGCGCCGATCTATCCCGACGAAGCTTCCGTGGAAGAAAAGATAGAAGCGGTCGCGAAAAAGATCTACGGCGCGGACAGCGTGCTTTTCACCAAGCAGGCGCTGAAATCTCTGCAGGAGATCAAGAGCCTTGGCGGCAACTCCCTGCCGGTGTGTATCGCGAAAACCCAGTATTCCCTTTCTGATGATCCCACGCTTCTCGGCAGACCCACAGGCTTCACGGTCACAATCCGGGATCTCAAGCTGTCCAGCGGCGCCGGCTTTGTGGTGGCCTACGCGGGCGACATTATGACAATGCCCGGACTGCCCAGGGTCCCCGCAGCCGAAAAAATAGACGTCGACGAAAATGCCGTCATTCACGGCTTGTTCTGATGCTGCAGAAGTTTGTCACGCATTCACCGGCAGAAACGGAGGCTCTTGCCGCCCGTATGGCTGAAGCGCTTATAGGGGGAGAGATTCTGGCCTTCACCGGCGGCATGGGGGCCGGCAAAACCGCCTTTATCCGTGGGCTGGTACGCGGGCTTGGCGCGGGAGACGTTGTTTTCAGCCCCACGTTCGCGCTTGTCAATGAATACAGCGGAAGGCTCCATGTAGCCCATTTTGATATGTACCGTATAACTGGATGGGACGATTTGTATTCCACCGGCTTCTTTGATTATCTGGATACGGAGTATGTTCTTGCCGTTGAGTGGAGCGAAAATATAGAAGCCGCGCTGCCGGATCATGCCATATGCATTGATATTTGTCTCGGTGAAACGGGGGAAGACCGTATCATAACCATAGAAGGCTGGAAAGGGGCGCTTTAATTGCTGATCTTTGCTGTAGAATCCTCTGCCGCGCCTGCTTCGGCCGCGGTGATGGAAGACGGTGTCCTTCTGGGAGAATCCTTTGTAAATACCAGGCAAACCCACAGTCAGACATTGCTTCCCATGGCGGAGGGCCTGCTGCGTGCTCTCGGAAAAAAATGTTCCGATTTTGGTGTTGTGGCCGTTGCGAACGGGCCCGGCTCTTTTACGGGCGTCCGTATCGGAGTATCTTGTGTCAAAGGAATTGCCATGCCGGGAGATATACCGTGCTGCGGCGTCTCCACCTTGGAGGCTATCGCCATGCCCGGCAGATATTATGAAGGTTGTGTGATCTGCGCTGTCATGGACGCCAGGTGCGGCCAGGTGTACAATGCTCTGTTCCGGGCGGATGGCGGGAAGCTTTGCCGTATCGCGCCGGACCGGGCCTTGGCTGTATCGGAGCTTTCTCTTGAATGTGAAGCTTACGGCGAAAAACTCATTTTGTTCGGCGACGGCGCGGCATTGTGCCATGAGACCTTCCGCTCCTGGGGTGCGCGCATCGCGCCGCCGGAGATAAGATATCAGCGTGCCTCTTCCGTGGCGCTGCTTGCGGAAGAAGCGGCAAAAGCCGGGAAAACGGTGTCCGTACAGGAACTGGTCCCGTCTTATTTGAGGCTTCCTCAGGCAGAACGGGAGTTGAAAAACAAACAGAAAAAGGAGAATGACGGAATATGAAGGTTGCGCTTGGATGCGATCACGGCGGTTTTGAATTAAAAGAGGCCATTCGAAGCCATCTTAAGGAGGCAGGCGTCGAATACGTGGATTACGGCACATTCGGCACGGAATCCGTCGATTATGCGATCTTTGCCGCCAAGGTTGCCAGAGCGGTGGCGGAGTCTCAGGTGGATCGCGGCGTTCTGGTCTGCTCCACGGGAATCGGCATTTCCATTGCAGCCAATAAGGTAAAGGGTATCAGAGCGGCAGTATGCACGAACGCTTTCTGTGCCGAAATGACCCGCAGGCACAATAACGCAAATATTCTCTGTATGGGCGGTAAGGTTGTGGACCGGGAAACCGCTCTGCAAATGACAGACATTTTTCTCAATACTGAATTTGACGGCGGAAGGCACCAGCGGAGGATCGATCAGATTGCGCAGATCGAAGAAGGCCTGCTGTAAAAAAGGAAAATACGCGCCGGATCTCCGGAGCGAAAGAATTGGAGGAATTTAAGATGCAGGAGTACAAAAATGTTTTTGTCATGGATCACCCTTTGATCCAGCATAAGCTAACTTTCTTGAGAGATGCCAACACCGGCACCAAGCATTTCAGGGAGCTGGTAGGGGAGATCGCCACTCTCATGTGCTATGAGGCTACCAGAGATCTGCCTTTAATGGAGGTCGAAACGGTCACCCCCATGCAAAAAACCACTACCAAGGTCATTGCCGGCCGCAAGCTGGCCTTTGTTCCGATCCTGAGAGCAGGGTTGGGTATGGTAGACGGAATGCTGCAGCTTGTTCCCTCCGCCAAGGTGGGGCACATCGGGCTTTACCGCGATCACGATACCTTAAAGCCCGTTGAGTATTACAACAAGCTTCCCCAGGATATTGAAGAGCGTGATGTGATCGTGCTCGATCCCATGCTGGCTACAGGCGGTTCTGCCATGGACGCCATCACCATCGTGAAGCGCAGCCATCCGAAAAGCATAAAATTCCTTTGCATCATTGCCGCTCCGGAGGGCCTGAAGACTCTGACGGAAGCTCACCCGGACGTTCACATCTGGTGTGCTGCAGTTGATGAAAAGCTCAATGAGAACGGATATATTCTTCCCGGCTTGGGTGATGCCGGAGACCGCATTTTTGGTACGATCTAAAAAATCGAGCAGGTATGAAAACCGGTGCGCTTCCCACAAGAGACGTACCGGCTTTCATTATTTTTCCGATTTCCCTTTCAAAAGGGGAAGGTTTGTGATATACTAGGACCGCACGAATATTTATACAGGCCCATGTGAGCTTAAAGCAGATCAGATTTATGAGGTTTTGTCCATGAAGGATTGTATCGTTCAAAAAATCAGCGATGCTGTTACATTGCGAATGTATACCGCGTCCAGATTTAAGTCCATACGCATTTCCGTAAACATGCTTGTGCCGCTCTCAGAATCCACCGCAAGTGTTTACGGTATTTTGCCGGGGTTGGTAACGCGGGCTACCCGGGATTATCCAAACTTTACCGCCCTGAACAGGAGGCTTTCCGAGCTGTACGGAGCCTCTCTCGGTACCCGGGTGATGAAGATGGGAAGCTATCAGTGTCTCACTGTGTCCGTATCCGGGATCTCCAACCGGTATGCCTATGGCGGAGACGACATGGTTTCAGAGCTGACTCAGCTTTTATTCAGCGCCCTGTTTTCACCCCTTACGGACAAAGAAGGCCTTTTTCCAGAGGAAAATTTCCTGCAGGAAAAACGGCAGCTTTTAGAACTGAAGGAAGCGGAATTTAATGACAAGGTCACCTACGCTCATCAGCGCTGTGAAGAATTGCTGCTTTCCGGACAGGCTGCGGGCATCGACCGGTACGGCAGCCGGGAAAGCATTGCTGCTCTTGACAGAAAACAGTTGTCCGGCGCTTGGGAAACGCTGTTATCCTCGGCCAGATTTGAGATATTCATTTTAGGCGACTGCTCTCCTTCCGCAGAAAGCTTTCGGAAAAGTTTTTCAAATCTTGGGAAAGCGCATCTTCTTTCCCCACTGCCTTTTCAGGCGCCGAATGCTGTACAAACGGTCAGTGAAGACCAGTCTGTCTCCCAATCCAAGCTTTCCCTGGGCTTCCGTGTGGATTCCGATCCGGAGGAACAGCTCCTATTTCAGCTGATGAGCGCCTTGTTCGGCGGAACTCCTCATTCAAAGCTGTTTCAGAACGTCCGTGAAAAGCTGGGCCTGTGCTATTACTGTTCTTCGCTTTTTTCAGTCACTACCCGCAGCTTGTATGTAGAAAGCGGTGTGGAGACTTCCAATTTGGAAAAAGCGGAGGAAGAGATCCTCAGGCAGCTTCTTGAGCTTCAAAACGGCGGTATTTCCGAAGAGGAACTGATGTCTGCCAAGCTTGCCATGCGAAACTCTTTTCGATCTGTTGGAGATTCCCTGGGCGCAGTGGAAACGTGGCATCTGGGGCATCTGTTTTCAGCTCGGGATATCACGCCGGAGCAGGCGGCTGAAAAGGTTATGGAATATACCGCCGGACAGGTTGCGGAGGCAGCCGGCAGGGTAACTCCCGCGGTGCGGTATGTTTTGAAAGGACGTGACGGTGGCTGATATGAAGCTTCAGAAGATCAGTAACGCCCGAATAGGTGATTTCTACTACAGCGGCAGGCATTCTTCCGGATTGCGCGTGCTTTTGTATCCAAAGGAAGACTGTGTTTCCACTTATGCCATGTTCGGCACAAGGTACGGTTCTATTGACAATTGTTTTCAGTGTGGTGATGAGGCTGCTCCCGAGAACGTTCCCGAGGGAATCGCCCATTTTTTGGAGCACAAGCTTTTTGAAAGCGAGACCGGCGACGCCTTTTCACGGTTTGCAAAAACCGGAGCCAGCGCCAACGCTTTTACCGGCTTTGAGTCCACCTGCTACCTGTTTTCCTGTACCGACAGGTTATACGATTCTATGGAGATTCTTCTCGACTTTGTTACCTCACCATATTTTACAAAAGAAACGGTGGAAAAGGAACAGGGGATCATAGGGCAGGAGATCAGGATGTATGACGACGACCCTCAATGGAGAGTAATGTTTAATTTCTTAAGGGCCATGTATCACACCCACCCGGTCCGCATCGATGTTGCGGGAACAAAAGAAAGTATAGAAAAGATAACGCCCGACCACCTGTACCGTTGCTATAACACTTTTTATAATTTGAATAACATGGTTTTGGCTATCGTAGGAAATTTTGATGCCGGGCGCGTTTCAGAGGTCTGCGACCGTGTATTGAAGCCATCGGAGCCATTCGGTGTAAAGCGTTTTTTTGAAAATGAACCGGCCTCTGTTGTGCAAAACAGGATCGAAGAAAAGTTTTCGGTTTCCCTTCCGCTGTTCCAATTCGGATACAAGGAGAGTGCGGAAAAAATACGTTCCGAAAAAGATATTGCCGCCATGGAAGTGCTGCTTGAGATCATGGCTTCAGATGCTTCACCGCTGTTTCAGGAGCTGTTGCAGCGTGAATTGATAAACGAAGCAAGCTTCAGCTTTGAATACTTTGAGGGAACAGGCTATGCTTCCGTTTCCTTCAGCGGCGAATCAAACGATCCTCAGGCTGTTTCGGAAGCAATTCAGGCAGAAGCCGAAAAGTATCAAAGGAAAGGGATCCCGGAAGATGTTTTTGAGCGTTTCAAACGGGCAATTTACGGGGAAAGCGTTGCCGCTTTCAACAGCCTGTCAAACATCGCAAATTTCTTAGTCAGCTTTTCTCTCAGGGACCGGGAAGTGTTTACTTATCTCGACGCTTTGGCTTCCCTGCGATTGGAAGAGGTAGAGGAGAAGCTGAAGGTGTTTTCTCAGGAGCAAAGCGTTCTCTCCGTGATCACTCCCGCGGAATGAAGTATGGAAAGGAAGGTTTCTGAATGTCACAAGTAGTTGAATTTCCAAAGCTCGGTCTGAGCTTTACAGTGAACCCCACAGCGTTTTCCGTCGGAAGCTTTGAAGTACGCTGGTATGCCATTTTGATAGCGCTTGGATTTTTGCTGGCAGTTCTGTATGCGTCTTTTATCGTAAAGAAGATGAATATCGATTTTAACCGCCTTCTGGACGCTGTGATCGTTGGCCTGATCGCCGCGGTTGTCTGCGCCAGATTGTTCTATGTGGTTTTCTATCCGGGAGATTTTTACTGGAAGAATCCTATGGAGATCCTAAAAATACACGAAGGCGGTCTTGCGATTTACGGCGGGATCATCGGCGCTATGGTGTTCGGCGGGATCATGGCCAAGTTCAGAAAGCTCAAAGTGTCCGCTGTATTGGACATTGCTTCTCTCGGCTTTTTGATCGGGCAATGCATCGGACGCTGGGGAAATTTTATCAATCAGGAAGCCTTCGGCGGAGCTACCGACCTGCCCTGGGGAATGCAGAGCGCCAATACGGAAGCTGTAGTATCCGGTTCACCGGTTCACCCCTGCTTCTTATATGAATCCTTGCTCTGCCTGTTGGGGTTTGTCCTGCTTCACTTTTTCAATACAAAGCTTCGTCGCTATGACGGCCAGACCTTTCTTCTGTATATTGTCTGGTACGGCGCCTGCCGTTTCGTTATCGAGGGTCTGCGCACGGACAGTCTGATCATTCCCTATACCTCCCTGCGGGTCTCTCAGGTGATAGCGGGTGTCTGCGTTATTATTGGGCTGATCCTTCTCTTTGCCTTCCGTCATAAAACAAGCCTGACCGGATGCGGCAGCAGAAAGGTCATGGAGGGGATCGGACTTTCCGGGCAGGAGCCCGCTGCCGATGAGGGCTTCAGTACAATTTTCGGAAATCTTTCTCCTGAGGAGATCGGTCTTGATCTGGAAGAAGCTTCTGATACTCCGGAAGAAAGGGAAAGCACTTCCAAATTGGAAAGTCCTTCTCCGGAAAAGCCGGAGGAAGGCTCTGACGAAAAACCGGAAAACTGATTTAAATGGGGGTGCCTCTTTTGGCAGTACTGATCGACGGAAAAGCTGTTTCCGCAGCGGTGAAGGCTAAAGTGGCGGAAGAGGTTGAGCGGCTTTGTTCCCACGGGATCCGGCCCGGCCTTGCCGTAGTTATTGTCGGCGATGATCCGGCATCCAGAATATACGTCAACAACAAGAAAAGGGCCTGTGAAGCCACCGGGATATACTCGGAAGAATATGCGCTTCCAGCGGGCACTTCTCAGCAGGAGCTGCTTGCTCTGATAGAACGGCTGAATGAAAAAGAGAATATCCACGGTATCCTTGTGCAGTCTCCGCTGCCGGAGGGTCTGGATGAGAGCACGGTGGTGGAAGCGATCAATCCTCAAAAGGATGTAGATGCCTTTCACGCCTATAATGTCGGAAAGCTGATGCAGGGAAAGCCGGTCTTTCAGCCCTGTACCCCTGCGGGGATCATTGAGCTGCTCCGTTCCGTAAATGTTGAAATTGCCGGAAAGCACTGTGTTGTTATCGGGCGAAGCGATATCGTCGGAAAGCCCATGGCAATGCTTCTGCTGCAAAATAACGGTACGGTCACCGTGTGTCACAGCAAAACGAAAAATCTGAAGGATATCACAAAGCAGGCTGATATCCTTGTCTCCGCTGTCGGGAAGGCCGAATTCGTCACCGGAGATATGGTAAAGCCTGGCGCGGTGGTCATCGATGTGGGAATGAACCGCAATTCCGAAGGAAAGCTTTGCGGAGATGTGGAGTTTAGATCTGTGGAAAGCATTGCGTCTTATATCACGCCGGTACCGGGCGGCGTAGGGCCTATGACGATCGCCGTGCTGATGCAAAATACCGTAACTGCGGCCAGGCTTCAAAACGGTATGGTGCCTTGACAGGGGAATGGTGTTATGGGAAAGCTTTTGGAGAAGATAAAGTCTCCTCAGGATATCAAGGGAATGAGCGATAGAGAGATCTCTTTGCTGTGCGAAGAGATCCGCCAGACAATTATAGAAACGGTCTCTGATAACGGAGGGCACCTTGCCTCAAATTTGGGGGTAGTGGAGCTTACAGTCGCGCTTGCTCAGGCGTTCGATTTTCCCCGTGATGCTCTTGTTTGGGACGTTGGACACCAGAGCTATCCGTACAAGCTGCTTACCGGAAGATATGACCGTTTTTCCTCTATTCGCAAGGAAGGCGGGCTTTCCGGCTTCCCTTGCGCGAAGGAAAGCGAATATGACCTCTTTACCACAGGGCACAGCAGCACTTCCATTTCTTCCGCTTTAGGAATTTCCGAAGCAAATTTCAGGCAGAAAAAGGATGGCTATGTGGTCGCGGTAATAGGGGACGGGGCCTTATCCGGAGGGCTTGCCTATGAAGGGCTGAATAACGCGGGAAGGCTGAATCGCAATTTGATCGTCATTCTCAACGACAACAATATGTCCATTTCCAGGAACGTGGGCTCTATTGCCCGGTATCTCACCCATATCCGTACAAGACCCGGATATATAAAGATTAAAAACAGAACGGAAAGCTCTTTACAGAAGCTTCCCGTGATTGGAAAACCCATTGCGTCCGCCCTGCGGCACATTAAGACAAATATCAAGAAGATTTTTTACAATTCCACGATTTTTGAAGATTTTGGCTTTGCGTATTATGGGCCTTTCGATGGTCACAACGTAAAGGCGCTCCGGGAAACCTTTGAGAGTGCCAAAATGGTTCAAAAGCCCGTTTTGCTCCATGTCAGGACATATAAGGGAAAAGGGTATCAGTACGCAGAGCAGGATCCGTGTATGTACCATGGCCTTTCCGGCTTTGACGTTTCTACCGGAAGCACCGGAGAACATTTGCAGAATTTTTCCGATGTATTCGGCAATGAGCTTTGCAGATTGGCCGAACGGAATTTGAAGATATGCGCTATTACGGCAGCCATGCAGGACGGCACCGGCCTTTCTCAATTTAAGGAACACTTTCGTGACAGATTCTTTGATGTCGGGATCTCGGAGGAACACGCCGTTACGTTTGCGGGCGGCTTGGCTGCCGGTGGAATGGTCCCGGTTTTCGCGGTTTATTCCACCTTTCTGCAGCGATCCTATGACCAGCTCTTACACGATGTTTCCCTGCAGGGCTCCAAATTGCTTTTGGCGATCGACCGTGCGGGAATAGTCGGGGAAGACGGGAAAACGCACCAGGGTGTTTTTGATGCTGCCTATCTGCAGACCATCCCAAACACCACAGTCTATTCTCCCTCTTATTTTGAAGAGATGAAGCTTCAGCTGGACTATCTTGTCCAGGAAGGAAAAGGCCTGTGCGCCATCCGCTATCCCAGAGGCAGCCAGCTTTATAAGCCCGAATGGTTCAAAGACAGCGTCGTGTCCTATATGACTTTCGGCCCTGAAGCAGCTTCTGTCTGCCTGATAACCTACGGCCGTCTGTTTTCCTTTGCCGCCGAAGCGTACGAGGCTTGGAAGGCGGATGGAATACCGGTTCGCCTGATAAAGCTCAATCGCATTATTCCGATAGATCCGGGCGCGGTTTCCGCGGCTCTTTCCTGTGAACATGTATTCTTTTTGGAAGAGGGCGTTTCCCGCGGCGGTATTGGAGAGCATTTTTCCTTTTTGCTTTACCGGCAGGGCTTTCACGGGAATTATCATCTTCACGGGATCGATAATCCCTTTGTTCCTCATGCGCCCATGTTCCGTGCTCTGGAAAAGCTGGGATTGAGCACGCCGGGAATCAAGGAAACCATACAACCATATCTGCGTAAAGGAGATGAGCATTCTGAAAAAGCGACTTGACGTTCTCCTGGTGGAGAAGGGGCTGGCAGAAAGCCGTGAAAAGGCAAAGGCGCTTATCATGTCCGGGATCGTTTATGCGGACAATCAGAAGGCCGATAAGCCGGGAGATACTTTTTCGGAAGAGATCACTCTGGAAGTGCGGGGGAAAGGGCTACCTTATGTGAGCCGCGGCGGATTAAAGCTTGAAAAGGCGATCAAGAAATTCGGCGTTGACGTAGAGGATCTCGTCTGCATGGACATCGGCGCTTCCACCGGCGGTTTTACCGACTGTATGCTGCAAAACGGCGCGAAGAAAGTCTATGCTGTAGACGTGGGTTATGGCCAGCTCAGCTGGGAGCTTCGCAACGACAGCCGAGTGGTGAATCTGGAACGCACAAACGCGCGCTTTCTTACAAAAGAGCAGATCCCGGAAGAGATCTCTTTCTTTTCCGTCGATGTGTCCTTCATTTCCCTGACGATCATTCTTCCGGCGATCCGTCCGCTGCTTGCCAAAAACTGCAGAGCTGTCTGCCTTATCAAGCCGCAGTTTGAAGCCGGTCGGGAAAAGGTTGGAAAAAAAGGCGTTGTACGGGACAAGAATGTGCACAAGGAAGTGATCGAAAAAATCCGTGACTTTGCCCTTCAAAATGGATTTTCAGTGCTTGGATTAACGTTTTCACCTGTAAAAGGGCCGGAAGGCAATATTGAATACCTGATTTATTTACAAAACTGTGAACAAACTGTTATGAAAGAAGGAATTCCGGCTCCTTCTGAGGTCGTAGAAGCCTCACATATCGCCTTGGATCAGTGACAGAAAGGGACAAAATATGAAGGCTGTCGTAGTACCAAATCTCATAAAAAAAGAAGCGCTGGCCTGCACAGAATCTGCAGTTGACACGCTGAAGCGCTCAGGCTGCGAGGTCGTTTTGAAGACCGATCTTTTTGATCACGAAGGCAATTACCGCGAAAATATTGACGATTCTCTGGGTGATTGCGACGTTTTTATCGCAGTCGGCGGGGATGGAACGATCATTCATACCGCAAAAATCGCGGCGGAATTTGATAAGCCGATCCTTGGGATAAACGCGGGAAATCTTGGATTTACAGCCGGCCTGGAGCGGGAAGATATTTTCCTGCTTTCGAATCTTATCAAAGGAAAATACCAGGAAGAAAAAAGGTTGATGCTGTCTGTTCGGCTTGTTTCCGGAAATGAAGTGTCTTCGTATTTAGCTTTAAATGACGCCGTAGTTAAAGGAGCTTCCGCTTCCATCATGAACTACGAGATGGCGTTGGGAGAGAACAGAGGCTATTTTTGCAGGGCAGACGGGTTTATTGTGGCTACGCCTACAGGCTCAACTGCGTATTCTCTTTCTGCAGGAGGCCCCGTAATGCAGCCGGATATAGACTGCCTGGTATATACCCCGATTTGCCCTCATGCCTTATTCAGCCGCAGTGTGATTTTCGGAGGAGATACCAGGCTTCTTGTAACGGTTCCGGAGCAAAACGGGCAGCTTTTCCTCACGGTAGACGGCGAAGCGCCCATCCCTCTCCTTGCGGGAGATCAGCTTCTGTTTTCCCGCGCACGGCGGTTTGCCCGCTTTCTGCGTCTTGACGGAAGAGATTTCTACGATATTTTGAGCCAGAAAATATTAGAGACAAGATAAATTGCAAGGGTGACTCTGCCCGGAAAGGATCACAAAAATGAAAACACGACGCCACGCGAAAATTCTGGAATTGATCAAGGAAAATGATATCGATACTCAGGACGAGCTTCTTCGGCATCTGCGGGAAAGCGGCTTTGATGTAACGCAGGCTACCGTTTCACGCGATATTAAAGAGCTGCGTCTTGTCAAAACATTATCCCACAGCGGGAAATACAAGTATTCGACCGGAAGCGATGCCGGAACGGATATGTCTTCCAAATTCTTTCCTCTGTTTTCAGATGCGGTAGTTTCTATTGCAGCGGCGCAGAATCTCGTTGTGGTAAAAACTATGAACGGCATGGCGCAGGCCGTGTGTGCCGCGATGGATTCTGCCTATGCCCAAAGCTTTGTCGGAACACTAGCTGGAGAAGATACGATTTTTGTGGTCTGCAGAGATAACGACGGCGCTCTTGAAATTCAGGAAGAACTTCGAAAATACAGCAACAGGTGAAAAACTATGCTTTCACAGCTTTTTATCAATAATATCGCGGTAATCGAAAAGGCATCCATTGACCTTGACAGCGGTTTTACGGTATTGACAGGCGAGACAGGCACCGGAAAATCCATTATCATTGACGCGATCCACGCAGTGCTGGGTGAGCGGACTTCAAAAGAGCTTATTCGAACCGGTACAGAATCCGCTTCGGTTTCCGCCTTATTTACCGGGCTTAATCGGGAAGCAGTCGAATGCCTCAAGGAGTTGTCCGTTCCTTTGGAGGAAGACGATTCTTTGCTAGTTCAAAGGGACATCAGGCTGGAAGGCCGCTCCGTTTGCAAGCTGAACGGTGCGCCGGCCACTGTTTCCATGCTTCGTGAGATCGGTTCCAAACTGATCGGAATACACGGGCAGCATGAAAGCTATGAGCTTTTGTCGCCGGAAGTCCACCTTGCCTATGTAGATAGCTTCGGCGGATATGAAGCCCTGCTGGATCAATATGTCAAAAGCTACAGCGATTTACGCAACCTTCAGCGCAAACTGGAATCTTTCAATATTGACGAAGGAGAAAAAGCTCGCAGAGTTGACCTTCTTCGCTATCAGATAAACGAATTGGAAGAGGCCAATGTGCATTCTGGGGAAAGAGAAGAACTGACACAGCAGCGCAATCTATTCAAAAACAGCGAAAAGATCGCGGCCTCTCTACAGCGGGTATCGGAATTACTGGCAGGCGACGAAAACAGCGATGGCCTTATTTCCGGTGTTTCCCAGGCATCTGCGGAGCTGGAAAAGGCAAGCGCGTTTTTCCAGGATGCGGAAGAGCCCGCTCAAAAGCTGAGGGAGGCGGAATATCTTTTAGAGGATGTAGACTCGATCCTTCAGCGGATAACCGTTGATTTTGACCCTGTACAGTTGGAAGCTATTGAAGACAGGCTGGATGTGCTTCACCGGCTGAGCTTAAAATACGGCGATACGGAAGAAAAGATGCTGGAATTTCTGGATAAAGCCAAAGTGGAGCTCAGCGAGATCGAATTTTCGGATGAAGAGCAGAAAGAGCTTGAAGAAAAGTACGAGCAGGCGAAAGAAAAGTCGATCAGGCTTGCAAAAGAGTTATCCCAGACAAGAAAAAGAGCGGCAGCTGATTTTACCGAAAAAGTAAAGCAGGAGCTTGCCTTTCTCAATATGCCCGGCGTAGAGTTTATTGCGGAAATACAAAGGGTTCCCCTTTATTCCTCGGGATGCGACAAGCTGCAGTTCCTTGTATCCGCCAATAAGGGAGAGCCGCCAAAACCAATATCAAAAATAGCCTCTGGTGGAGAACTTTCACGTATCATGCTTGCCATCAAGACCGTGCTTTCCGGGAAAGACAAAGTGGGTACCTTGATTTTTGATGAAGTGGACTCAGGTGTCAGCGGTGAAGCAGCCAATAAGGTTGGCCAAAAGCTAAAAGAGGTTTCAAGGAACCGGCAGGTCCTGTGTATTACACATTTGGCACAGATCGCCGCTTTGGCTGATCATCATCTGAGGATCAGCAAGCGAGTGGAGCAGAACAGGACCTATACCGAGGTCGAGCCTTTAAGCCTTGAGGGCAGAAAGCGTGAGCTCGCCCGAATTATCGGCGGAGAGGATATCACCGAGCTGCAATTGCAAATGGCCGAAGAAATGCTGAAAAATGCTTGACTTTTAAAAATGCCCGTCTTATAATATCATTTACAGGCAGTGAAGGAGCCAAGTAAGCGCTGTTTTAGATGGCACAGAGAGTCTGCGGTTGGTGCAAGCAGAACCATAACAGCTGCTGAAATTACTCTCCTGAGCCGCTTCCCTGAACGGACAGTAGGGGACAGCCGATTGACAGGCGTTACACTGTCAGGGCATGAAGTGCCCGTTGAGGCCGTGATTGTGAGATTACGGCAAACTGAGGTGGTACCGCGGTTTTGAATCGCCCTCTGCATTTTTGTGCGGAGGGCTTTTTGTTTCCGCAAAAGGAGGAATTACTTTGTGATCACCCTGCAAAAAGTGGGAGAAGAACGCGGAAAAGAGCTTTTTGAGATGCGCAAAAAAGCTTTTTTACCTCTTCTGGAGCGATACCGGGATTATGATACAAACCCGGCAGCGGAAAGCTGGGAAAAATTTCAACGGTTTTTCTGGGAGAACAGCGATAATTATCTAATTCGGTTAGGAGAACTATCTGTGGGTGCTCTTCGGGTCGTCAAGCAGACCGACGACACCTACCGTTTATCTACCATTTCGGTTTTGCCGGAATATCAGGGAAACGGGTATGCTCAGCAGGCAGTTAAAGAAGCGGAAAAACTGTATCCGCAGGCAAAGTGTTGGAACCTGGATACGATCAAACAGGAACCGAAGCTCATACATTTCTATGAGAAGCTGGGTTACCGTCAAACTGGAAAAGAAGATCATATCAAGGAAGGCATGGATCTTGTCTTCTTTGAAAAGCACTTAAATTGAGAAAGAGAGGAAAATAGTATGGAAATTTATGAGGAACTGCAAGCCAGGGGGCTGATTGCCCAGGTTACCAATGAAGAAGAGATCAGAGCAATGATCAATGCGGGAAAAGCTGTCTTTTATATCGGCTTTGACTGCACTGCCGACAGCTTGACCGCTGGACATTTCATGGCTTTAACGCTTATGAAACGTCTGCAAATGGCAGGAAATCGCCCCATTGCTCTAATCGGTGGGGGAACTACAATGATAGGAGATCCCTCCGGACGTACAGATATGCGCAAAATGCTGACACGGGAAGATATTGACCACAATGCCGAATGCTTCAAACGCCAGATGGAAAGCTTTATCGAATTCGGAGACAACAAGGCACTGATGGTAAATAATGCCGACTGGCTGCTGGGCCTGAACTACGTCGAGCTGCTCCGCGAGGTCGGCGCCTGCTTCTCCGTCAACAATATGCTTCGCGCGGAATGCTACAAGCAGCGCATGGAGAAGGGGCTTTCCTTCCTGGAATTCAACTATATGATTATGCAGAGCTATGACTTTTACCACCTGTTTCAGGCATACGGCTGCAATATGCAGTTTGGCGGAGACGACCAGTGGTCCAATATGCTGGGCGGCACAGAGCTGATTCGCCGGAAACTGGGGAAGGACGCCCATGCCATGACTATCACACTGCTGACGGACAAAGACGGCAAAAAGATGGGGAAAACCGCCGGAAACGCCATTTGGCTTGACCCGAACAAGACCCCTCCCTTTGATTTCTTCCAGTATTGGCGCAATGTGTACGACGCCGATGTGCTTAAGTTCCTGCGTATGCTGACCTTCCTTCCACTGGAACAGATCAATGAAATGGATCACTGGGAAGGGGAAAGGCTGAACGAAGCAAAGGAGATCCTGGCTTTTGAGCTTACCAAAATGGTTCACGGTGAGGAAGAGGCAAGAAAGGCGCAGGAAGGCGCCAAAGCCTTATTCAGCGCGGGCAGAAGTACAGAAAACATGCCGACCACGGAGCTTTCCAAGGACGATTTGACAGAAGGAAAGATTGGGCTGCTCGATTTAATGATGAAGACCGGATTGATACAGTCCAAGGGCGAAGGACGCAGGCTGGTACAGCAGGGCGGCATTTCCGTAAACGATGAAAGGATAACGGATGCCGCAAAAGAGTTTTCGAAAAACGATTTTGTAAATGAAATTGTCATAAAGAAGGGCAAAAAAATCTTCCACAAAATTGTTATGAAATAACGATCTGACCCGTCTCTTTCAGGAAGGAGGCGGGTCTTTTGCTTTTAAGAAACAGACAAAGCCGTAGCTTCCGCAAAGGAAGATATGACGTCTTTTCTCTTGGATTAAACGCTGCTTTTCCTGCCAATACTGTTCTCATGAAACAGAAATGCAGCGCTTTGTTCCCATATTGGTCATCGTTTTTGACCGCTTTTGCTGTTCTTTCCCTGTCTTTCCTGGCGTTTGGACTTTTCCCCTTTGGAAAAAATACTTTGGCCTGGGGAGATATGAAACAACAGGTAATACCGCTGATGGCGGAATGGAAAGATATCCTTGAAGGAAAGTCCGGCCTGCTTTGGAATTTCCAGAACGCGGGCGGCATGAATTTCTGGGGCGTATTCTTTTTCTTTCTTTCCAGCCCATTTAGTTTTCTGGTAGCATTTATTCCCAAAGAGAATATTTACGAGCTTGTAAATGTTCTGGTGCTCCTGAAGCTTTCTCTTGCGGCTTTGACGGCGGCTTATTTTTTCAAAAAGTCTGCGCCAAAGCTCAAGGATCCATTTGTGCTGTTCTTTTCGGTTTCTTACGCCTTGTGCGGATACGGCATGCTATATTATCAAAATATCGTCTGGCTTGACGTTCAACTGCTGTTTCCCATTCTGATGGTGGGGCTGCTGCAGGTCCTTTTCGAAAAGCGTGGAGCTCTTTTTACCGCAGCTCTGTCTCTCATAATCATCGTCAATTACTATCTAAGTTATATGGCTCTGCTGGCGCTTGTGTTCCTCTCCCTATTTTTCTTACTCTATCTGGTCGATAAGAAAGACAGGGGAGTGGCGACCGGAAAGCTGGGATCTTGTACGGTATGCTCGCTTCTAATTACCGCGTTTGTATGGCTTCCCTCTCTTTTGGAGTGCCTGCGCTCTGCAAGGACCGGAGATTCGGTTTTTCAGGCAAGTGGAAGCCTTTTTACCAATCTTTATACTGTTTTACCGATTTTGCTCTGCACGGCCGGCATCGTGGTATTCCCGCTGTTTGTCCCGCTTTTTTCCGTAACGGCCAAACGAAGGGCACTGTTATGGACGATCTGCCTGTTTTTGATCCCGATGGTTATAGAACCGATCAACCGCATGTGGCACACAGGAAGCTATCAGGCTTTTCCTGTCAGATACGGATATATTCCGGTGCTTCTGATCCTCTGGTATATGGCAGATTGTCTTCAGGAGAGCGGGAACGAAAGAACTTCTTCCCGTGCGCATTCCACCACGGTGGTTCTGGCGTCGCTTTTGCCGCTGATTTTGAGCGCAGGACTTTTGCTCTTTCGGTTTGAGAAGATCACAAACTACACCAGGTCTTTATGGGTGAACAGGGATGGCTTTTGGGCTTTACTGTCCGTTGTGAGCGGATGTGGCATTGCCCTGTGGTTGGCAGTGCTCTTTTGGAGAAAGAAGAAGCTCAGCAGGCAGCGGCTTTCCGCCGTCCTCATCACCCTTTGCCTGATACAGGGCGGCTATGCGTGCGCCGTTTTCATTGGCTCCTCCACCAATTTTCCCGGAACCGGAAAAGCGGTGCTCCGGGCGGATGGAAGTATTCCCGACTCAGGCTTTTACAGGGTAAAGCAGGAAAGCAAGTTTTGTGATGTAAACCTGATCGGCGCCGCGGGCTTTTGCACATTAAACCACTATACCTCTTTGACAGACAGAGACTACCTTTACAGCATAAAGGAACTGGGGTACAGCTCTTACTGGATGGAGACCTCAGGCTGTTGCGGCACAGAGTTAACTGATATTCTTCTTTCGAACAAATATTTGTTTAATAAAAATTTGCGTTTGAAGAGGATCGACGGAGGCGATTTAGGGATCATTTTGCCCACCGGCATGCTACCGGAAAAGGTGGGAGGGGGAAACCGTTTTGCGCTTCAAAACGATCTGTATCGTCGGGTTTTACAGGCTTCCGGCATATCAGACATGGAAGATGCGTTTTTGCCTTATGCTCCGAAATTTGAGCATGTTTTTCTTCGCCGGAAAGGTGAACGGACTTTTTTGAAGGTACAGGGAGAAGATGCGGAAATAAGCTATAAAATTGAAGTTTCGGATCCGGAAACGCTCTATTTTGACGCATTTTACGAAAACAGCAGTCGGCTGAAGGAAAAAATAAACGGGGCCTTCCAGGTGACTGTCAACGGCAGCATCCTCGAAAAAGAGTACCCCTGCCAAGGCTGCAACGGCATATTGAAGCTGGGAAATTTTGAAAAGGAAGATGTAATTGTTACAATAAGGCTGAAAAAGGATGTGGAGTTGCGTTCTTTCGGAGTTTTCGGTTTGAAATCGCGGAAAAGCAAAGCTTTTGTGGAAGCTTTGGGGAAATGCGCGGAACTTCATAAGGAGAAGAACGGGATTTATGGGGAAGCAATCACGGAATTTCAGGATGAGAGCCTATTTTTGTCGATCCCATATGACCCGGGGATCAAAATATCCGTAAATGGAAAAGCCTGCGAATGCAAAAAGGTTTTAAACTGCTTTTTGGAGATTCCTTTGGAAAAAGGTGAAAATCATATTGGGATCAGTTATTTCCCCCCGGGGCTGAAAACAGGGATCACACTATCCGGGCTTGGACTTGTTTTGGCGCTGTTCCTGTTTTTGAAGCGAAAAGAGGGGAAAGGGGGAAGAGTGTGGAACAAAATTGCCTGGCCACTGTTCCTTTTTGTCTTTTCTGTTTTGATCCTTGTGATCTATCTGGCGCCGGTTTTGATTCGAATGTTTCCGACAGCATAACCCCCCCGGCAAGAAGCCGGGGGGTTCCGTCTTTTAAATATCGGTCAATTATCAGGCCATAGCCTTTTGGATCACGTGGTAAACCGTATCAAAGTCCGCTTCCGTGACCAGAAGGGAAATCTCAACTTCCGAAGTGGTGATCAGGCGGATATCCGCATCCGTTTCCCGGATAGCATGGAAGACCTTGGCGGCGATACCGGGAGTGTTTTTCATGACAGGGTCATAAATGGAAATTTTATGGTTTACGCTGCTGACGATCACATTTACCTTGCTTTCCTTTTTCAGGTTTGAAATGAAGGACAGGATCTCAATCAAATCGTTATCGGAAATGGTGAAGGACAAGCCGGTAAGGGCTCCATGGGTAGGGGCCATGGAGATCATGTCAATATTGATCTTGTAATTGGAAATAGCATCAAAAATTTTTGCAATAGACTCCGCATTGGCAGGAAACCCTTGCAATGTAACAAGGGTTATGTTGTCAACGGTGCTGATAACAGTAGTAGCGCTCATTTTTTCTCTCCTTAAATCAAATGGGACATATCATACATCCCGGGTTTTTGGCGGTTCATAAAAACGGCAGCCTGCACTGCTCCCGTGGCAAAAAGCTCTTTTGACTGAGCCGAATGGGAGAGAGTAAGCACTTCGTGAAGGCCGGAAAAAATCACCTGATGCTCGCCCACAATGGTACCGCCGCGGACAGAATGGATCCCAATCTCGCTTTTTTCTCGTTTCTTTCGCTGAGAATGGCGGTCATACACATATTTCATTTCATTTTGGCGCACCTCGTTGACCGCATCAGCGATCATCAGCGCCGTTCCGCTGGGGGCGTCCAGCTTTTGATTGTGGTGCATTTCCACAATCTCAATGTCAAAGGAATCTCCCAAAACGGCAGCGGCCTTTTTGGACAATTCAATCAGCAGATTGACACCTAAAGACATATTTCGAGAATAAAAAATGGGCAGGGTTTTTGACGCTTCCAAAATGGTTTCCACCTGCTCCTGGCTATACCCTGTGGTACACAAAACAGCGGAGCAGCCTGGATGAAGACGGCAATATTCCAAAATGGAGGCCAGAGCGTCCGGGTGAGAGAAGTCGATCACTACATTGGCGTGTTCCTGGACTTCCAGGGGCGTATCATATACAGGAAACCCAATATTTGCTGGCTTTCTGACATCAACTCCGGCCACGATCCGGCAATCTCTTTTTTCTTCGACAGCATTCTGCACGGCGGCACCCATTTTTCCGGCACATCCGCACAATATCACGTCTACCATACTGTAAAGTTCCTTTCCTTGTCACTTCCTAGTGCTACCAGCCGAATTAAAGCAAAGCGTATTTTTTGAGAAGAGCGTCCATTTTTTCCATATTGGTTTCCGTCATGGTCGTCAGCGGCATGCGGCAGAAGTTCGTGCTGATCATACCCATGCGGAACAGTGCTTCCTTGATGGGGATGGGGTTTACATCCATGAAGAAGCCGTCCATCAAGTCGATATAGTCAACGTTCAGCCTGCGGGCTGTTTCCAGATCTCCGTTCAGCATGGCGGAGGTGAGCTCATGCATCTGTTTTGGAAGGGCATTGGAAAACACGGAAATAACGCCCTTTCCACCCAGGGCCATGATGGGAAGAGTCTGGTTATCCTCACCGGAATAGACGGCGAGATCATCTCCGCACATCGCAAGGGTGCGGGC
Source organism: uncultured Acutalibacter sp. (assembly GCA_964577585.1). Taxonomy (GTDB): domain Bacteria; phylum Bacillota; class Clostridia; order Oscillospirales; family Acutalibacteraceae; genus Acutalibacter. The sequence continues at coordinate 43,105 of CAZNZS010000003.1, read as the reverse complement.
AACAGAGGCGGTGTCACCGTTTGCTTCCTTTACCGCCACAATATAAGGATTTTTAGAAAGCTTTTGATAGGTAGTAGGCTGAATATTGCATCCTGTACGGGAGGGAACATTATAAAGGATGCAGGGCATCTTTACGCTGTCGGCAATAAAGCCGAAGCTTTCTTCCAGCCCCTTTTGTGAGGTTTTATTGTAATAGGGAGTGACAAGAAGGAGACCGTCAGCTCCGACCTTTTTTGCTTCCAGAGATAATTCCACACAAAAACGTGTATCATTGCTGCCTGTACCGGCGATCACCGGTACACGGCCGTGAACCTTTTCCACGATAAATTCAATGGTTTTCAGGTGCTCCTCCGCCGTCATCGTGGCGGCCTCACCGGTAGTTCCGCAGGCGATAATGGCATCAATGCCGCCGTTTATCTGGAACTCGACAAGGCGCTCCAGCTCATCCCAAAGAATATTGCCTTCCCGATCAAAGGGTGTGACCAGCGCTGTACCCGCGCCGATAAAAAGCACGTTTTTCATCAATGAAAAGCCTCCTGAAACGGTTTAATCCAAATAACCCAATTTGCACAGCAGCTCCGCCATCAGCACACCGCCGCCGGCAGCGCCGCGCAGCGTGTTATGGGACAGGCAGACGAATTTATAATCGTACTGTGTGTCGGGGCGGAGGCGACCGATGGAAACAGCCATGCCGCCTTCCAGATTTCTGTCCAGCTTTGTCTGAGGACGGTTATCTTCCTCAAAATAGTGAAGGAACTGTTTTGGAGCGCTGGGAAGCTCCAGCTCCTGGGCAGGGCCTCTGAAGGTGTTCCATCTGTGAATGATTTCTTCTTTTGAAGCCTTCTGTTCCATGGAGAAGAACACGGCCGCCATATGGCCGTCAGACACGGGCACACGCAGACATTGAGAAGTAATGGAAGGCTTCTGCGCATTGATGATCACGCCGTTTTCCACCTTGCCCCAGATCTTCATAGGCTCCTGTTCGGATTTTTCTTCCTCGCCGCCGATATAGGGAATCACATTGTCAATGATTTCCGGCATGGTTTCAAAGATCTTTCCGGCCCCGGAAATGGCCTGATAGGTGCAAGCCAGGACCTTGGTGACGCCCAGGTCCAATAAGGGATGGATCGCAGGCACATAGCTCTGGAGCGAGCAATTGCTCTTTACGGCAATGAAGCCTTTCTTTGTGCCGAGGCGCTTGCGCTGAGTCTCAATGACCGCGGCATGATCCGCGTTCAATTCGGGAACAATCATCGGAACATCCGGAACACCACGATGCTGCTTGTTGTTGGAGATCACGGGGCATTCCTTTTTGGCATAGGCCTCTTCCATGGCCATGATCTCTTCAGACTTCATATTTACGGCGCAAAACACGAAATCGACCAGAGAAACGATTTTATCAATGTCTTTTATCGCATCATAGACGGGAAGTTTTGCCATTCCGGCGGGAACCGGGGTAGACATTGCCCAGCGGCCTTCTACGGCCTCGGCATAGGTTTTCCCGGCAGAATTGGAGCTGGCGGCCAGCGCCGTCACTTGAAACCAGGGATGATTTTCCAAAAGAGTGGCAAAACGCTGACCGACCATGCCGGTGCATCCCACTACTCCCACGCGATACTGCTTCATACTCATTATCTCCCTTCTTTTTACCCTTCAAACATGAGGAGAGGGGGCGGCAACAGAAAAAACAGTTGAAAAAAGCCGCCTAAACTCCTATAATAGATTTTCACGAAAGTGTTTACCGGCGCCAAATTTGCGGCGAAAACCGCCGGGGCACCGTTTCGCTTTATTTTACCGCAGTTCGAACTTCTTGTCAATTTTTTCAATACTTTATCCTATGCTTTTTTGACGCATTCGTGCTTGGCCGTTGGAAAGGAAACCGTTTCATGAATGAGCAGATCTTAAAAACCAGTGATTTCAGCTTTGAGCTTCCCGAAAGGCTCATTGCGCAAACGCCCGTGGAGCCCCGGGACAGTTCTCGCCTGATGACCCTGGATAAAAGGACAGGAGAGACAGGCCACTATCATTTCCGGGATATCCTGAAGTTTATCGAGCCGGGAGACAGCCTGATCCTGAACGATTCCAGAGTGCTTCCCGCCAGAATTTACGGCATCAAGGACAACACGGGTGCTCATATGGAATTCCTTTTGCTGGAAAACAAGGGGAACGATATTTGGGAAGTCCTTGCAAAGCCCGGAAAGAGGGCCAGAGAAGGCGCGGAATTCACTTTCGGAGAAGGGCTGCTGCGCTGCCGGGTGATACAGGTGCTGGAAGACGGAAACCGGCTGATCCGGTTTCAGTATGAAGGCGCGTTTTTTCAGATCCTGGACCAGATCGGGCAAATGCCTCTGCCGCCTTATATAAAGGAAAAGCTTCAGGACAAGGAAAGATACCAGACGGTATACTCGCGGGAAACCGGGTCCGCTGCGGCGCCTACCGCTGGGCTTCACTTTACTCCGGAGCTTCTGGATGAACTGAAGGAAAAGGGCGTGAACCTCGGCTTTGTGACCCTTCACGTCGGCCTGGGCACCTTTCGCCCCGTAAGCGCCGAAAGGATCGCGGACCATAAAATGCATTCAGAGCATTATTTTATGCCGAAAAAAACCGCAGAACTGATACGGGATACCAAGGCAAAGGGTAAACGGGTGATCGCTGTCGGCACCACCAGCTGCCGGACCATTGAATCCGTTGCGCAAAGGGAAGGCTGTTTCAAGGAAAGCCAGGGCTGGACGGACATTTTTATCTATCCGGGCTATGAATTCAAAGGGATAGACGCGCTCATTACCAATTTTCATTTGCCGGAAAGCACCCTGATCATGCTGGTTTCCGCATTGGCGGGGAGAGAGAACGTACTTAATGCCTATCGAGAGGCTGTAAAAGAAAATTACCGGTTCTTCAGTTTTGGGGACGCTATGTTCATCCACTGAGCTTCGCATAAGATTTTTATGGCTTTATCTTACAGGGGGATCATATGTATCGTTTGTTGAAAACAGAGGGCGCCGCCCGCCGGGGAGAATTTGAGACTGTTCATGGAACAGTTCAGACACCGGCTTTTATGAACGTGGCCACGGCGGGAGCGATCAAAGGGGCGGTTTCCGCCAAAGACCTGAAGGAACTGGACTGCCAGGTCCAACTTTGCAACACCTATCATCTGCATTTGCGGCCGGGAGATGAAACGGTAAAACAACTGGGAGGCATTCGGAAATTTACCGGTTGGGAAGGTCCTGTGCTGACGGACAGCGGCGGATTTCAGGTGTTTTCTCTGGCAAAGCTCCGCAACATTACGGAAGAAGGCGTTACCTTTGCTTCTCATATCGACGGTCACAGGATCTTTATGGGCCCGGAAGAGAGCATGAGGATTCAATCCAATCTGGGTTCCACCATCGCTATGGCTTTTGACGAATGCGTCGAAAACCCTGCGGAATATGATTATGCAAGGCTGTCCTGCCAGCGCACCGCCCGATGGCTGGAGCGCTGCAAAAAAGAAATGGCAAGGTTAAATGCCCAGGAGGGGACAGTGAACCCGCAGCAGCTGCTGTTTGGCATCAACCAGGGATGCACATATGAGGATCTAAGGATTGAGCACATGAAGCGCATCGCGGAGCTTCAGCTGGACGGCTATGCTATCGGGGGTCTGGCGGTAGGGGAGCCGACAGAAGAAATGTACCGTATCATTGAGGCTGTGGAGCCTTTTATGCCCGTGGATAAGATCCGGTATTTGATGGGCGTGGGAACGCCGGCCAATATTTTGGAGAGCGTTTCCCGGGGCGTAGATCTGTTCGACTGCGTTATGCCGAGCCGGAACGCCCGGCACGGACACGCCTTTACCTGGCAGGGATGCCGTAATTTACTTAACGCTAAATATGCTTTGGATGAAGCGCCGCTTGATGAAAACTGCGGCTGTCCGACTTGCCGCAATCACAGCCGGGCCTATCTCCACCATCTTTTCAAGGCCGGAGAAATGCTGGCAATGCGGCTGACGGTGATGCATAATCTCTATTTCTATAACACGCTGCTTTCCAAGATTCGGGAGGCCCTGGATGAAGGAAGCTTTGGTGCATTCTATCAGGCGAACGTCGAAGCGCTGAGCAGAAGAATCTGAAAGTTTTTTGGAATTTGGAAATTTGCTTGCATGTTTCCTCGATTATTGGTATAATCAATTCAATCAACTCGGAGGTGGAAACGAATGACTCATTTAGCAACGCTAAATACCACAGGTACAGGTGCAGCTACCGGCAGCGCCGGAAGCTTGATCCTGATGCTTTTGGTTTACGGTGTCTTTTTTCTGATTCTGTATCTGATTTTTTTCAGGCCCCAAAGCAAAAAGAAGAAAAAAGAGGCTGAAATGCGCAAAAATGCTCAGGTAGGGGATGAGATCACTACCATTGGCGGAATTTGCGGACGCATTATTGCAGTAAAGGACGAAACGGATTCTGTGATCATCGAAACAGGCAGCGATAAGTCCAAAATGCGTATCAAGCGCTGGGCAATAGGAAGCGTTGATACTGTTCACGAAGAGGATCAGACCTGATTTTACGCAAGTTGATAGCGGATGCCGGGAGTTGTTTGCTTTCGGCATCTCTGTTTTTTATGAAATCCATTGCAACAAAGGAGGCGCGCTTTTTGCGAACACAACGAATTAACTGCTCAGTACAGTTGTGAAATGCTGTAGGCGGACAGTGCTGAGCAAATGATACGTTCTTCAATTTAACGCCTTCAGCCACAGCTGTACTGCTCCCAAAAACAAAAATAAAGGAGTACAGCTATGAATTATCAAAAAGAAGTGCTGTTTAAGAACGGGAAGACGGCAGTATTCTACCTGATTCTCGGTGTTTTTTGTGCGTTTATTTCCAATTTCCAGACTCACTATTTTCAATCTGTGGTCGATGGCTTGACTGACCGCACGATAACCTTTACCAATATTTTGTTTTACGGCGCGCTGATGATCATCGGTTTCTTGGCAAATTATTTGGAAAACTATCCGGAAAAGCGCCTGGAGCATGGGATCTATCTTAATTTCAAACTGCTTGCGCTTCAGAAAATCAGCAGGATAGAGTATTCTGAATATCAAAAGCTGGGAACAGGACAGATGATACAGCGAATTGAAAACGGTGCCGACGCCGGCAGGAACATTCTGTTTCGTTTTTGGCTTTCCCTGATCCGTGAACAGATCCCCAACATGGTTTTCAGCATTTACTTTATTTGGAGGATCAGCGTTCCGATCATGTATGCAGTCTTGGTTGGGTATGTTTTCGTTTTTCTCATTACGAACCTTCTTTTGCGATCCCTGTATCAAATCAAAGAGAAGATCTTGACAAACGAAGAGAAGCTGAACCGATATCTTGTCCGCGGATTTATGGAGATGCCGGTTTTTCGCCTGGCCGGATTGTTCCCCGGTGAACTGGGCAAAGCGGCAAGGGCAAAGGAAAGGATCGTTTCCTCCAAGACTAAGATGACAATGATCCACGAGGCCTTCTTTACCGTGTTTGCTCTTCTGGTGGCAATGCTGGATATTTTTGTCCTTGTCTATATCTGGAAGACCGGAGAAATTTCCGTAGGTTCTGCCGTAGCTTTGATTGCTTTGCTGAACAATGCTTATACGCCCATTGCAATTTTCAATGTTCTGTATGTGCAGTATAAGCTTGACCGTACTGCTTTTCGGCGCTATAAGGAATTTCTCGACGCAAAGGAAGACGGGCAGCTTTTATCGGGCAAAAGTATCCAAAGCTGTGCTGTGGATATTTCCGTGGAAGGCCTTTGCTTTTCCTATGAAAGCCATCAGATATTTGAGGGGCTGACATTGAACATCAGGAACGGAGAAAAGGTGGCCTTTGTGGGAGAGAGCGGCTCCGGAAAATCCACGCTGCTGAAATTGCTGGCAGGCTTTCTGAAGTATAAGTGGGGTCATATCAGGCTGGGAGAAGAAGAGCTTCGTGAAATCTGCCTCTGTGAGCTATACAGGAAAATCAGCTATCTTTCCCAGGACTCCAATGTGTTTGACGGAAGCCTGCGGGAAAACATACTCGCAGGAAAAGACGCAAAAGATGAACTGATTTATAAAGCGCTTGAAAAAATGCAGCTTTTGCCGCTTCTGAAGGCTTCTGAGCAAGGGCTTGATATGCAGGTAGGGGAAAGGGGAACAGTTCTTTCCGGAGGGGAACGACAAAGGCTGGCGCTGAGCCGCATCTTCTTTGAACAAAATGAATTGACGATTTTGGATGAAGCAACTTCAGCCCTGGACAACATCACGGAAAAAGCAGTGATCGATGAACTGCTTACCCTTCTCAGGGGAAAAACCGTGCTTGCTGTCACCCATAAGCTGGATGCAGTTGTGGGATTTGACAGGATTGTGGTACTCCGGAAGGGAAGAATAGAAGAAGAGGGTACCTTCGAAGAATTGATGAAGCAGAATGGCTATTTTGCAAGGTTATACCGAACCGATCGAAAAAGCTGAATTCTGACCGGAATAAACAGACCTCACAGTTCATAGTATGAACCATACTGAACTGTGAGGTTTTTCTAATGAAAAAGAGAATAAAGGCTTTTCTGTTCGGACTTTCGGTAACAGTGATCAGTTGCTGTATCCTACTGCTTGTGATCGCGCTGATCTTAGGAAAGATGCAAACGCTGCCAAAAAACGCTGTTCCGATCATCATGACACTGACAGCTTGTGCGGCAGTTTTTCTCGGAAGCCTCAGTGGAGCTCTTTATCTCAGGGAAATGGGGATCTTGCTCGGCCTGTTGGAAGGAACCGCCCTTGCGGTTATGATATTTGTTGTTTCCTTTGCTTTTCAAGAGAAAGCGCTGTCAGCAGCAAGCTTTGGAAAAGCAAGCGCTATTATGATAAGCGGATCGATTGGCGGAATCCTCGGGGTAAATAAAAGGGGAAAGGTGAAATTTTAATCACACCGTATTCGATACAGCTGAGCAAAAATACACATGGTATCGCCGTGCGTATTTTTATACATACAACATCTGGATTGGTTTGCATAATATTCGGTAGAGAATATACATTGGTTTACATAATCAAAATTACATAATTTCTTTGAAATTTAAAAATAATGAAAAAATATTCGATTTTCTTCTTGAAAAATTCCCGGGTTTGTATTATAGTTAATTAACACGGTGCTTTTGGAATGTGAAATTTGAAGAAACCAGAAAATATGTTCTGAAAATTTGAGAAAAGCGGCATGAAATCTAAGTATTTTGCGCATCAAAAATCACAAGATATGCCGTTTCACTTTTTGAAAATTAGCATATGTTGCGTTTTTCTTTTCGAATTTAACCGCTCTTTTCACATTCAGAGATCTGTTTTATTTTCTCTTTTGCATAAGCTGTGTGAAAAAGCAAAGGTTTCAAATAATTTGAAACCAGCGGTTTCCATTCAGATTTAGAACTTATGCATTTGCCGGATTTTGTTTGGTATATTACTCCTCAGCTTTTCATATCTATTGATTGCAAATTCCGTTTCTTTTGTCCTTATAGGGCCAAGCGAAATGATAACTTTTCTTTTCCTTCTTCTCTCTGTATTCTGGACAAGTCTCTTGTACCTTCTTTTTTTACCCTCCCTTTGGTAAAGACAAGCCTTTTCTTTGTTTTTTTCTTTTTGATCAATTGGCCGATCTTTCTCATCCTATCTTTGCTCGGCATACTGTTTTCAGCGTCTTGCCGACAGGGTCCCTGACAGTTTCTCTTTTTGTGGATCAGAAAGCTACAGAGGATTCTGAAAGCTCGGTTTTGATATATCTGCTTAGCACAGAGGTATCCGTGCTTTTGCTCTTTTGTAAAGGCAGGGAAGAATGGATCATCTGGGACAGTTTGGCTTTTTTGCTTACTGCAAAGAATACGTTCTGTTTTGTGACACTGCCTGCAGCAGCTTTCTTTCTGAAGGCATTTTGCTTTTGAGGGTACTGAACTTTTTCCATAGGAACGATTTGCTTGAGAGGTTTAACAGAAAGTGGGTAGGAGTATGAAAAATGACGATTACTATTCCATGTTCGGCGAGTATCTGGAGATACAAAAGCCAAGCTCTGCCAATACCAGAGAGTCTTATCTCAGAGATATTATGTATTTCCTGCAATACCTCACTGTGCGCGATATGTCGCCTTTGAACCTGAATGAGGAACAGATTCAGGAGTACGTTGACTATCTCCATGAAATAAAGCGTTCTCCTACAACGATTTCCAGAAATCTGGCTTCTGTGCGGTGTTTTTACAAATTTCTCATTTTTCGCGGCTTTGTCGATGTAAATCCCGCAAAAAATATCAAACTGGAAAAAACTGTAAAAAAGCTTCCACAGGTTCTTTCGGGGGAAGATATTGAACGTCTTCTTGCCCAGCCTGATATCACCGATCCAAAGGGCTGCCGTGACAAGGCGATGCTTGAGCTGTTATACGCCACCGGAATCAGGGTTTCGGAGCTTATCAACTTAAATATCAAAGACGTAAACCTTCGCTCCGGCGTGCTTTACTGCAGGGGAAACAAGGGTGTTCGTCCCATTCCGATGTATCCTTCGGCCGTTGTAGCGGTTTCCGATTACATTTACCGGATGCGTGATCTGATCTCCGGGCCTGACAGTGGAAGCGCGCTGTTTGTAAACCTCAATGGCGGACGGCTTACCAGGCAGGGATTCTGGAAGATTGTGAAAAGGTATGCAAAGCAAGCCAATATCCAGAAAGAAATCACGCCGCACACTCTGCGGCATTCCTTCGCTCTGCATCTGCTGCAGAACGGTGCTTCGGTAAAGGATATTCAGTCTATGATGGGACATGCTGACATTTCTTCTACACAGGTTTATGTGCAGCTGTTGGACAGCCGAGTAAAGCAGGTTTACCAGGATTGCCATCCTAAGGCAAAGCTTGGATAATAAATTATAGGGAATGGAGTTGTTTTTTCTTTGGGTCTTTTCAACTTTTTCGGAAATTATAATAAGCCCGGACCGGGTGTAAGCAAGGATGAGCCGCCAAAGGCGGCACCGATCCGCTTCTTTGAAATTTATTTTCGTAAATTTTCAAAGCTCATTCAGGTGAATTTAATTTTCTTTCTTCCTGTTGCCGCAGCAGCGTGCCTGATGTTCCTTGTTTATCTTTTTCCCACCCATTTTACAATGCAGCTTCCGGGCTTGAGCCTGGATGTCTGGGCTTTATACGCTGTCCCGCTGCCGCTAGTTCTGGTGGCACCCTTTGCGGCCGGGATCACCTATATCACCCGAAATTTCGCCAGAGAAGAGCACGCATTTGTATGGTCAGACTTCTGGGACGCTGTGAAGGGAAACTGGAAGTATTTTCTGTATAATGGGCTTCTGGTCTATGCTGCCTATGTAATACTGAGCTTTTCCATGATCTACTATTACAACATGGCGGCTGAAAACCCGTTCCTTTATGTGCCTTTCTGGCTTTGCCTTGTTGTTTCAGTGGCCCTTCTTTTTGCACAGTACTATTTGCCCGTTATGTTTATCACCTTTGATCTGAAGTTTTTCCAGTGTTACAGAAACGCTTTGATATTTGTAGCGGCCGGATTTGGAAGGAATCTGCTGATCACATTGATCCTGGGGGGATTGCTTATCTTGGTGATAGGCGTAATTCCCATCATGCCGCTGACCGTGCTGATTTTTATTGTATTGCTGCTTTTCATTGTTTTTTCCTTTGTCAGCTATCTGATAAACTTTACGGTTTATCCCGTTATTGATCGGTATATGATCCAGCCCTACAACAATCGAATGGAAAAAGAAGGGGCAGAAGAGGAGGATTCCGATCCTCTGGAAGAGCGTTTTTCCGGTATTTTTGATACTGCACCGCCGGAAGAGGACGACGAAGACAAGTTCGTTTATGTCAATGGCAAACTGGTACGGCAATCAGAGCTCAATGGAAAAAAGAAAGAAAATTCCGAGGAAGAAGATCAGTAAAGCCCAGAAAAATCGGATACAAAAAAGCACAGCGGCTTTGGCCACCGTGCTTTTTTGCTATGATGGAGAAAATCAGCCTTCATTCTTCATCGTTTTCATCAGAGCTTTTGGAAGGCTTTTTTCGGGCCTTGATATTTGCCAGGGGATTTGAGTTGACGGCAGCCTCCATCTGATTGCTGGAAGTATGTGTGTATATTTCCGTGGTACCAAGATTGGCATGGCCCAGAATATCCTGGAGAACGCGGATATCAACGTCTCCATATCGGTACATCAATGTAGCAGCCGTGTGCCTGAGCTTGTGAACAGAGAATCCAGGACCGCCCAGGCCTATCTTTGCAAGATAGTGTTTTACAAGCTCCTGCACAGTCCGGTAGCTGATTCTGGTCATGCGGTTGCTCAGAAACAGCGCGTTGCGGTCAATAACGCCGTCTTTCGGTCGAACGGCAAGATATGCTTCTATGGAATTCATACAGGCCTGATTCAAATAGACGATACGTTCTTTATTTCCTTTTCCCAAAATGCGCAGAGTAGAATTGTTGTGTATTACATCGGTGATATTGATGGAAACGAGCTCAGAAAGGCGCATGCCGCAATTCAAAAACAACGTTAAAATGCAGCGGTCGCGCTCCGCATTGGGGCCGTCCACTGAATTCAAAAGTTCGATACTTTGTTCGAGCGAAAGAAAGTGGGGAAGAGCCTTCTTCTTTTTTGGGGGAGTGAGATTCTCTGTCGGATCGAAGTCCAAAAGCTTCTCATGGACATTGAGATATTTGAAAAAGGATTTTAACGAAGAAGATTTTCTCTGCCGTGTAGAGCTCATATTGTTTCTGTCATCTGCAACATAGTTCATGAACTCAAAAATATCCATAGTTTGGATCGTACGCAGAAATTCAAGGTCAACATCTGTAACAGAAATATTTTCCATAGACTGACCGGCGTTCGCCAGACCGCGATCAATTTTAATAAAGCGGAAAAAGGTTCTGAGATCCTTACAATACTGCTCAACAGTTTTTGCGGACAAGCCCTTGATATTTCTCAAATACATTGCATATTGCTGTACAATGGCAGACATGTCTTCTTTGATGGAAAAGCTCATATATCTGTATCCCAGCCTTTCTTTGCTGTTTTGTCCTCCCTGAATTGTAGAAAATATTCATTTTCTACAATTACACATTTTCTTTCCCCAGGGAAACTCTGTATACATATTGGCTTGAGATCTGACGGCCATAATAATAAGCCGGCTTTGCTTGACTGCCGATGAAATCACGCACGTGGACGAAAGCTGTTTTCATTGCTTTCCTGAACTTGCGGCTTCGTAGGCATCCCGTATCGTTCGTGCGCCGATGATTTCAATGCCATCCGAACGGCTGATTCCCTTCAAGTTATGGTACGGTATCACGCAGCGTGAAAAACCGAGCCTTGCAGCTTCGGAGATCCTCAGATCGACCCTGTTGATGCTTCTGAGTTCCCCGGCAAGACCAATTTCTCCGAAAACTACCGTATCTTCTCTGATCGGGATATCCTTCAGGCTGGATATCAGCGCCATTGCAACAGCCAGATCAGCAGATGGCTCGTCCAAACGGAGGCCACCGACAACATTGATATATGCGTCCAAATTGGAAAAATAGAAGCCCGCCCTCTTTTCCAGAACCGCCAGGATAAGCGCCATACGGTTATAATCAAAGCCCGTGGACATTCTTCTCGGTGTACCGAAACCAGACGTGGTGGCTAACCCCTGCACTTCGGCCAAAATAGGCCGGCTTCCCTCCATAATAGCCGTTACGCAGGTGCCGGAGGCTCCCACAGGACGGCCTGAAAGCATTGCCTGTGAAGGGTTTTCGACCTCTTTTAGACCGTTCTCCCCCATATCAAACACACCAATCTCATTTGTGGAGCCGTATCGGTTTTTGACGGCTCGCAATATGCGATAAGTCATCTGTCGGTCGCCTTCAAAATACAGCACCGCATCAACGATGTGTTCCAGGACCTTAGGTCCGGCAATGGCTCCGTCCTTATTGACATGGCCGACAATAATGATGGGAATATCAAGGCTTTTAGCGCAGCGCGTCATCAGATTCGTGCATTCTCTGACCTGGGTTATGCTGCCGGGAGAAGAATTCAGATCGGTATGATTCATGGTCTGAATGGAATCGATCATCACAAGATCCGGCTTTTCCGTTCGGATCTCTTCCGCTATATATTGTACATCTGTTTCAGTCAGGACCTTCAGATTGGGGTTTTGGACGCCTAATCTGGTGGCTCTAAGCTTGATCTGTCTTGCAGATTCCTCTCCTGAGACATAAAGAATTTGCAATTCCTTCCCAAGTTGTTCACAGATTTGTAACAACATAGTGGACTTTCCTATTCCCGGATCACCGCTGATCAGTACCAGGGATCCTTTTACGATACCGCCGCCGAGAACGCGGTCCAATTCCGAAAGACCGGTGTGATACCGGTGCTCATCCTCCGTGCTTATTTCATTGATGCCGACAGAATGGGAAAACGACACGCCTGAGGGTCTTGAAGCAGATGCTTTCTGAATGGAAGGCGCCTGCAGTACTTCGACCATACTGTTCCAAGCTCCGCATTCAGGGCATTTTCCTGTCCATTTCGGCGTCTCATACCCGCATTCCGAACACTGAAAAATAACTTTGCTTTTTCCGGCCATATTTTCATTCCCCCAAGCGGTTGAAGAAGCGATACATTTGACTTAACTGAAACATATCATCCAATTTTGTCTTTTAGTATATCATAATCTGAGTGCCAAGAAAAGCCTCATTTGCTCTTTATTTCGGCGAAATATGCGGTAATACCGTTATAGATTGCTGCCGCCATATCCCCCTGATACTGTTCCGTATTGAGTTTACGCGCTTCTTCCGGATTGGAAAGGAACCCGCATTCCACTAAAACCGCAGGAACCTTACAATTCTTGAGCAGATAGATATTGCTGTCTGCCTCTTTATTTTCCCGGTGGTTTTCAGGCTGCAGAGCCTCTACGACATTTTTTCGGATGCTTTCGGCAAGGACAGCGCTTTCTTCCCTGTTTCCCGAATAGAACATTTGTGCTCCGCTGTATTTGCTCTCCGAAAAATGATTTTGATGTATGCTGACAAAAACGCATTCTCCTGCTTCCTCAACAACGCGAAGCCGGTTTTTGGTATCGGAACGTTTTCTTTCCGCCACAGTGGAAAGAGAATTATCGCCCACGGAATAGTCCCCGCTTCGGATCATAATGACCTGGTAATTGCGGCTTTTCAGATATTGCTCCAGTTTTAACGCTATGGCAAGATTGATATCTTTTTCCAGAACGCCATCGGCACCGGAAGCGCCGCCGTCTTCCCCACCGTGCCCCGCATCCAAAACGATAGTTTCCTTCTTTTCGAAAAAATCCGCGTGAAATGATACGATGCCAAAGGCCTGCATGGTCTGCACTGCAAAAAGAATCAAAGAAGCGCAGAACAGCAGAAAAAAAGCAAATTTCCGTTTCATAATCGTTTTCCTCCCCTATACCTTCCGTTCAAAATATGATATTACCGAAAACTTTATGCACTGTCTTTTTTTACGGTCTGATCTGTGATATACTGATATTTAAAAAGAAGATGCCTTGAAGAAAGAGGTTCCCGCTATGAAAATAAAAGATTTATTGAGCCGCAACAAGGTCACTTTTTCCTGCGAAATCTTTCCGCCCAAAAAAGACAGCGGTCTAGAAAACGTATTTCGGGCTGCCGACAGGATCTGTGAGCTTGGAGTTGATTTTATCAGCGTAACTTACGGAGCCGGAGGAAGCACAGCCAAAAGCACCGTTCCGATCGCCGCACATATTCAAAAGCAATATCAGATCCCGGCTCTTGCCCATCTGACCTGCATCGGCTGCAGCAAAGAGGAAATCGAAAAACGGTTATCCGAAATACAGGAAAACAGGATCGAAAATATTCTTGCACTTCGGGGTGACAAGCCTCTAGGCTTTACAGGTTCCGGATATTATACTTACGCAAAAGATCTTATTAAGGATATTCGTGATCACGGTGATTATTGCATCGGTGGCGCCTGTTATCCCGAAGGCCATGTGGAATGTGAGCATAAAGAGCTGGACATCGGCTATCTGAAGGAAAAGGTTTCCGCGGGCTGTGATTTTCTCACCACCCAAATGTTCTTTGACAACAATGTATACTATAATTTCCTTTACCGTGTGTTGACCGCCGGAATACAGGTGCCTGTCATTCCCGGCATCATGCCTGTGATCAACGCCAAACAGATCAAGAGAAGCTGTGAGCTTTCCGGAACAACTCTTCCTCCCCGTTTTAAAGCCATTGCCGATAAATTTTCTGACGATCCGGGAGCAATGGAACAGGCCGGAGTCGCCTACGCAACGGAGCAGATCATCGATTTGATTGCAAACGGAGTAAAATATATTCACTTATATGTAATGAACCGTCCTGAAACAGCGGAGAAGATCCTTCAAAATCTCAGCTGTATCTTGCGGTGAAAGGAAAACACATGAATAAACAGGAGATCCTGCGGTACCTGGAAGCGGGAACGGCAGGAAATTTGCTTGACAGCTGGATCAAACGTGCGGAGACAGAAGTGACCAGTGCTGCTTCCCCCCGTTCTGTATGGAGAGAATTTTCCGTTACTGTAAGGGAAAACAGCGTTTTTATCGGCAACAGTGAGCTTGTAAGCAAAGACCTGGCTCAGCATTTAAAAGGGTGCAAAAGCGCTTTTCTGTTGGCACTTACTCTCGGGCCTGAAATAGACACGCTGATCAGACGTTATTCCGTTACCGAAATGGCGATGGTCCCTGTGCTGCAGGCCTGCGCAGCCGCCTATACCGAGGAATGCGCGGATAAACTGCAGCTGGAGCTGGAAAGCCTTGCCGCTGAGCGGGGATTGTATCTTCGTCCGCGTTTCAGCCCGGGATATGGGGATTTTCCCTTGAACTATCAAAAATTTTTCTTTTCTGTGTTAGACATATCCAAAAAAATCGGAGTTGCTTTGAATGACAATTTCATGATGATACCTTTTAAGTCCATTACCGCGATTGTGGGTCTTTCTGCCGACGCGTCACTTTGTCATGTGGGAAAATGTATGGACTGCAATATGGAAAATTGTCCTTTCAGAAAGGCGGACCAACAATGAATCTTCTTCAAAAGTTAGGAAAGAAACCGATTTTCTTTGACGGAGCAATGGGCACCATGCTTCAGAATGCCGGTCTGATGCCGGGAGAACTTCCTGAACTGTGGAACTTTTCACATTCCGATACGGTTTTTGAGATTCATAAATCCTACAGGAACGCCGGTGCGGACATCCTGAAATCGAATACCTTCGGTGCCAATCGCTTCAAACTTGCCGGCTGCGGATATTCTGTGGAGGAAGTGGTCTCCAGAGGTGTTTCCCTGGCCAAAAAGGCAGCCGGCGGCGATGCCTGGACCGCGTTGGATATCGGTCCCACTGGAAAACTGCTGAAACCCTTGGGTGATCTGGATTTTGAGGACGCGGTATCCGCCTTTCGGGAAATGGCGGCAGCCGGCGAAAAAGCAGGAGCCGATTGTATCCTCATAGAAACAATGAGCGATATTTACGAAGCCAAAGCCGCTGCTTTGGCAGCAAAAGAAAGCTCTTCCCTTCCTGTCTTTGTGACTATGACCTTTGATATGGATGGTGCCCTTCTTACTGGCGGCAGCCTGGAGGTCATGGCCGCGGTCCTTGAAGGGCTCCGCGTGAACGCCATCGGCCTGAATTGCGGCCTTGGTCCCCGGCAGATGCTTTCTCTTACCGAACAATTGAGGACGATGACCTCCCTTCCCATTATTGTGAATCCAAATGCCGGGCTTCCAAGGGAAGAAAATGGGGGAACCGTTTACGATGTAGACGCGGAAGTCTTTTCAAAATACATGGCCGATATCGTATCCGCTGGAGCTTCCTGTATCGGCGGGTGCTGCGGAACTACTCCCGCGCATATTTCCGCTATGGTAAAAGCATGCAGCGGTCTTTCCTGCAGAAAATCTCAAAAAGGGGAAAAGACCGTTGTAACATCGGGAATCCACGCCGTTTCCTTTGGAGATTTTCCGGTGGTTATCGGAGAACGGATCAACCCTACAGGAAAGCCCAAGCTGAAAGCAGCGCTGCGCGAGCATGATATCTCTTATCTCCTTTCTGAAGGAATAAAGCAACAGGACGCAGGCGCCCATATTCTGGACGTAAATGTGGGCCTTCCTGAGATAGATGAACCCTCTTTGATGTGTGAAGCCATTACGGCCATTCAAGCCATTTCCCCTCTTCCTCTGCAGATCGATACCGCAGATCCGGAAACCATGGAAAAAGCCATGAGAATCTATAACGGAAAGCCCTTGGTGAATTCTGTTACCGCGAAAAGATCTTCCATGGACGCCATTTTCCCGCTGGTTCAAAAATATGGCGGCGTAGTGATCGGATTGACCATCACGGAGAAAGGAATACCGGAAACAGCGGAAGAGCGTCTGAAAGCGGCTAAAACCATTGTTTCCGCCGCTGAAAGCTATGGAATTTCCAAAACTGATATCATAATCGATCCGCTTACCATGGCGATCAGCGCCGGTCAGGATGCGGCGCTGGTCACCTTAGCCGCGCTGCGGAAAATACACGAAGAATTGGGGGTATTCACTTCCCTGGGTGTGTCAAACGTTTCCTTTGGCCTTCCTCAGAGAGAAAATATAACGGCTTCTTTTTTCCTCATGGCCCTGACAAACGGATTGAGTGCCGCAATCATGAACCCGAATTCGGAAAAGATGATGCAGGCCTACCGGTCCTTTTGCGCGCTTTCCGCCAAGGACAAAAACTGTATGAAGTACATTGCCGCCTACAGCCAGGAAAACACAGCTCCGCCATCTCAAGAAGACGCAGCTAAGCTTTCTCTGGGAGACGCAATTGAAAAAGGGCTCAAACAGGAAGCGTCAAATATTGCCGGTAAATTGGTCGAGGACGGCGTTCCGGGGCTGGAGATCATCAACAGCCATATTGTCCCCGCCCTTGACCGTGTTGGAGAATGCTTTGAGAAGAAAACGCTGTTTCTCCCCCAGCTTTTAATGAGCGCCGATGCGGCAAAGGCTGCTTTTGGGAAAATAAGAGAGCATATGGAAAAGGGAGGCAGCGGCAAAAACGGAGCGCTTACAATTGTTATCGCGACCGTTTTGGGAGATGTGCATGACATAGGAAAAAATATTGTGAAGGTCTTGCTTGAAAACTATGGCTTCGCTGTAATCGACCTGGGAAAAGACGTGCCTCCCGAAGCTGTTTTGAAGGCTGTGCGGGAGAATCACGCTGCCTTAGTCGGCCTGAGCGCTCTTATGACCACTACGGTAACCAATATGAAAGCAACTGTAGAGTTGCTCCACAAAGAGGAGCCAAACTGTAAAATCATGGTGGGAGGCGCGGTGCTTACGCAGGAATATGCAGATGCTATCGGGGCCGATTTTTACGGGAAAGACGCTATGGCATCTGTGCGCTACGCCTCTGAGTTGGCGGCAAAGCTCAGCTGAATAGAACGAGCGGGCTGGAAAAGGAAACGCACCTTTTCCAGCCCGCTTATTTGGTATGCTTATTCAGATCCTTCAAAAATACTTTTCTGCTTTTCCGCCATCTGTTTTCTGCGGCTTTCTGTTTCGGCCTTATCGAGAAGGAATGTCCCGTCATCCAAGAGGAGAAGCACACTTCCTTCTGAAGCTTCTGTTGGAAGTTCAGTGCGGAGAAGGGTAAAAATGCTTCCTTCCCTGGTTTCACAAACGGCATAGCCGCCTTCAAAACGGTCCAAAACAAGAGTTTTCAAGAGGCCTTCCTCCCCTGCTTTTCCATGTCTGTTGTGAATTTTACTCCGGATCTGTCATAAGAAAACACAATGCAGCCATCAGTATCTGTTCGCAGTACGTTTGGACAGATCTTCTCAAGACGGACCAGGACTTCTTCATCGGGCAGTTCATTCCTGTCCGGGCCGGTAGAAATGACGGCATATTCCGGAGAAACAGCCTTCAAGAACTTCTTTGTGCTGGAGGTCTCGCTGCCGTGATGCGCGACCTTCAGCAGATCTGCGTCAAGCATGGCTCCGGCTTCGAGCAAGTCCTTTTCCGCGACCTTTTCCATATCTCCGCAGAACAATGCGGTGAAATCCCGATAAGTAAGGCGGACCACAAGAGAGGCATTGTTCGTATCCTCATATTCTCTCACAGGCCCGAGAATTTCCAACTCCGCGCTGCCCAAGCGCAACAGATCCCCGGGTTTGGTAATATGCTCCGGAACAGAGGCTTTCAAAAGCTGATCTCCCACGTTTTCATACCTTGCGGGAAACCAACGGGAACGCACAAACATATTTGTCCTGACTTCCGACAAAACTTGCTTCATCCCGCCCAGGTGGTCTTCATCGGGATGGGAGGAAATGGCATATTCCAGCCCTGAGAGACCGTTTCGTTCCATATAATCAACCACAACATCGCCATGGGCGGAGGTTCCGGCATCCAACAAAGCCGTGTGACCTTCGCATTCTATCAAAATGGCATCTGCTTTCCCCACGTCAATAAAATGGATATTCAGCGGAGCATCTGATGTTACGCTGAACCCGGAAATCTGAAACAGCCTTGACCACAGTGCTTTTCCCGGAGCGGTGACCGAAAGAACCACGATGATTGCCAGCAGCAAAAGAAGAATTGTCTGAAGCTTCTTTTTCCGCCGAAGCCTGAGTTCGAGCTTTTCCACATTTGTGAGCCCGTTATTCTTCATCGTTATTACCGGCTTCTGAATGATACGGTTCAGACTTCTGCATGTTCATTTCCGCCCATTGCTGATATGTCATCAATACCTGTCTGGGTTTGGAGCCTTCGTGAGGGCCTACGATCCCAAGCTGCTCCATTTCATCGATCAGCCGGCCGGCCCGGGCATAGCCCAGACGCAAACGCCGCTGCAACAAAGAGGTGGAAGCCTGTCCTGCCTCTACAACGCACTTGATAGCCTCGTCCATCATGGGGTCTGTGGAAGCTCCGCTCTCCTCCTGGGGCTCGTTTTTCTCTCCCGTTCCGGCAGCGTTGCGCTCGATCTCCTCTATGACCGATTCATCGTATTCGATGCTTCTGGTTTTCTTGACAAATTCTACGATGGAAGATATCTCTCCGTCTGTCACATAACAGCCCTGCACACGAACAGGCTTATTCGCCCCTACAGGGGAAAACAGCATATCGCCGTTGCCAAGGAGCTTTTCAGCGCCGCCGGAGTCAAGGATCGTGCGGGAATCGATGGCGTTTGAAACCGTCAAGGCGATCCGGCTGGGAATATTCGCCTTGATAAGGCCTGTGACAACGTCTACAGAAGGCCGCTGGGTCGCGACTACCAGATGCATTCCGGCAGCTCTCGCCAACTGCGCAAGGCGGCAGATCGAGTCTTCAACTTCTTTTGGAGCGGCCATCATAAGATCAGCCAACTCGTCTATGATGATAACGATCTGAGGCATCGGAGGCATGGGCTGCCCGTTCTCGTCCTGATAATTCTGTGATTCCGCCAGAGAATTATACCCCTTGAGATTGCGCACATTGAAGTCCGCAAACAGCTTATACCGGTTCATCATTTCAGTGACCGCCCAGCCCAGCGCACCGGAAGCTTTTCTGGGGTCGGTGACTACGGGAACCAGCATATGAGGCATGCCGTTATATTCTGTCAGTTCCACAGCTTTGGGATCAATCATCAAAAAGCGCACCTCATCGGGAGTCGCCTTGTAAAGCATACTGATGATCAGTGAGTTGATGCATACCGATTTACCGGAACCGGTAGTGCCCGCGATAAGCAGGTGGGGCATCTTTGAAAGATCCGCGATCACGGGCTGACCTGCGATATCACGCCCCAAAATGACAGACAGCTTGCCTTTGGAGGTCTGGAAGGAATTGGATTCGATCAGTTCTCTCATGCGAACGGTGCTGCGGGTCTTATTCGGCACTTCAATACCGACAGCGGCTTTTCCGGGGATGGGAGCTTCGATACGAACGCCGGTCGCCGCCAGATTCAGGGCAAGGTCATCGGAAAGATTCGTGATCTTGCTGATCTTCACACCGGCAGCGGGCTGGATCTCATACCGGGTCACAGACGGGCCCCGGCAGATATCCAGGATCTTGGTCTGCACGCCGAAGCTTTTCAAGGTGTCCACAAGGACCTTGCCGTTTGTCTGCAATTCCTCTGTTTCAGCGGCAGGATCGGTGCGGGGACTTGCGGCCAGCATGGTGACAGGTGGGAAACAATAGGCGCTTTTCATCTGTTCCGCCGCCTGATACAAGGCCTGCTGCTCTGTCGTAGCTTCCCTGCGGTCGTTTTCCGCCTTCTTTTCCATGAATTCCCGTGTCAGATCTTTTACTTCGTCCGGAATCGCGGCTTCTGTCTTTGGTTTTACAGGCGCTTCTTCTTTTTTTTGCGGCGGTACGGAAACGGTCTCAGAAACAGGAGCGGAAGCTTCCGTCACAATAGAAACGAGCCTGTCCGCAGCGGCATTTTCCTGCACAGCGGGCTGTACAGCTTCCGTCGTATCGGTGTGCCCGCCGGCAGCGGCCTCCAGCTCTTCCACTGCTTTTGCCAAAGCTTCTGTCTCTTCGGGTGTGTCCTTATCATACTCAGGAAGCGTGGGCGTTTCTTCATCAAGACCAAACACTTCTTTGAGCTTGTCCAGTTTTTCGTTCTTTTCACGCTTCTTCTTTTTTGGCTCAGGCTGCGGGAAAAGTTGTGCAGTTTCTGAACGGACCGGATGCTCGGGGAAACTGTCATTCAAAGGAATATCGATGCTTGCAGCTCTATCACGCTCTAAAATAAGACGTTCCTCTTCCCTGCGCTGCTTTGCATTCTGTAAGCCTTCTGAAACTACGTCAACAGGCTTTTTGATAGTGCGGAACAGCCCGATCAGCGTCGTTCCGGTCAAGATCATAATGGCGACAAAAAGCAGAAGGACAATGATGATCCTCGCGCCCACTTCGCCTACGCCCTTGATAAGCGGCAGGCCAAGAATGCCGCCTATCACACCGCCGCCGACTCCGGCATTCTGCCGGTAAAGATAAACTATGTACTCCCACAAGCTCATACCTGTCTGATCAGTGTGGCTGCCGAACACATACCCTGCGCAGCAGAACAAGACGATGATCAGCGCTGAGAGCCATATTTTACCACTGATGGAACCCTTAGGGCGTTCCATCGTTGTCACGACAGCCACATAGGCAAGTAAAATTGGCCAAATAATCGCCCAGGAGCCGAAAATACCCAGAATCGCGTTGTGGGCCCATCTCCATAGATTATCGCCTGTGATCAGAACAAGGCAGGCTAGAAAAACAGCGCAGGCAAACAGCACCACCGCCCGGATCTGGTTGCGCTGACGAATCGCCTCTGCCGTTGCGTGGTTGGCGGCGTTTCTGCTTTTCTGATTTCGGGAAGCTGCCTTTTTACTGCCGGAAGCCGCTCCCTTGCTGTTCGTCTGCTTTTTTACGGCAGACGAAGTCGTTTTTTTTGCTGACAAATCAATTCACTCCGTCCTTCAAAAATATCCTTTTCCGTTACATTGGGACTCCTGTAAAAATGTTTTGCCCCATGATATGTTCGATAATGCCTAAAATCAGTATCGCGCCGCCGACAATCAGCGTATAGTAGGCAAATATTTCCAGCTTATTTGTGGTGACGATCCATCTGAGGAGCTTTATGGCCAGAAAACCGACTACAGCAGCAGTAAGCACGCCCGCGATCAATGGAGCGGCGCCGATAGCCGCCCCCTCAGAGCCGATATCCTTTAAGGACAGCAGGGTGGCGGCAGCAATGGCAGGGATTCCCAGCACAAAGGAATAATCCAAAGCTGTTTTCTGGTTGATCCCGCGAAGCAGGCCGGCTGACAAAGTGGAACCGGAACGGGAAAGCCCGGGAAAAACGGCCGCGAGAAATTGGGCAAAGCCTATGACCAGGGCATCGAAGGTATGTATTTTTCGCCTGCCCTTGGCAGGGACCCGGTTTCCTTCCCTGTCAACTACGGTTTTCGTTTCTTTCGTATGCTTGTCGGCACGGATGCCCAAAAACAAAAGGCCGCTTGTGGCAAGCAGAGAAAGGCCTTCGATCACAACTCCTTTGTCGGAGGCAAACAGCTCAGAGGCATCCTTTATTTTCATATCCAGGCCCGGAATGGGCAGGAAAAGCAGGAACAAGGGCAAAAGGCCGATGATCAGCATCATCAACAGCCTCCTGTCAGAGTTCATTTCACTCCACTTGAATTTTCTTTGAAAAATATCCTTGCAAAGAGAGCCAAATTCCAGGATCAGCCTCCATATCAGGTTCCTGTACACAAAGATCACAGCGATCAGGGTGCCCAAATGAAGCATGATATCGAATAAAACACCGGGAAGTTCGATGCCGAAAATATGTTGTGAGATCGACAGATGTCCGCTGCTGGAAACCGGCAGGAATTCAGTAGCACCCTGAATGATCCCTTGAATGATTGCTTCAAAAATTGTCATAAATGCCTCCTTGTCTATGTAGCGGCAAAGCCGCTTTCAATTTCGCTTTTTCTTTGCGGATGATTTTTCTTTCTTTTTTCCCTGATCGATCATGTTTTCCAGACAATCCATGGCGTCAGACAGGGAGCCTAGAGAATCTATCAGCCCCTCTTCCACCGCGTCCGGCCCGTCGAGAACGGTTCCTACATCCATGACAAGTTCCTGTGTGTTCATCGCCAGCGTCATGAACCGTTCCTTGCTGATTCCGGAATTCTGGGTCACAAAATTTGTGATCCGGTCCTGCATCCGCTGAAAATATTCCAGCGTCTGAGGGATTCCAAGCACAAGGCCGTTCATCCTGACAGGGTGGATCGTCATGGAAGCGGATTCGGCAATAAAAGACCGCTTTGCGGCAACGGCCAGCGGTACGCCGATGGAATGCCCCCCTCCCAGTACAAGGGAGACCGTGGGCTTTTTCATGCCTGCTACCAGCTCCGCTAATGCAAGGCCGGCTTCCACATCGCCGCCGACGGTATTGAGAAGCATCAGCAGGCCGTCAATCTGAGGATCTTCTTCTACAGCTACGATCTGAGGAATAACGTGTTCATATTTTGTGGTTTTATTCTGAGAAGGAAGGATATAGTGGCCTTCGATCTGTCCGATAATAGTGAGGCAGTGGATGGTGTGACCGTTATTTTTGGTCGTAACAGAGCCGCTTTCCGTAATTTGCTTCTGCTGATCTGAGCTAAACTCCTGATGATCGCCTTCTCTTTGCTCTTCCTCTCCCTCTGCAGCCGTGCAGCGAGTTCTCTTTTCAAAATCTTTTTTCATGGCAGAACCCTCCTTTTTCTAAAAGGATAGTCTGCCTGAATCAAGAGGAAACATGCAAAAAAGACAAAATGATTCCGTCAGAAAGTCAAAGAGTTCAAAAGGCGGACATTGCTATTCTTGTCTATTATACCATTTGTTCCTTCAGGCTTCAAGAAAAACATGGGAGAAGAAAAGCGTTGTGCTAAAAGAAATTCCGTGTTATACTATTTTTCAAATACTGTTTCCCTAGGGGAGAATGAAATGGAAAGCTTACGAATTTCGTTGGTCACAGTGGCCCCCCTTTTCCTTTTGATGGCAATAGGCTATGTGATTCGCTTGACCGGAATTATGAATGAAACTGCGGTGCGGCAGACAAACCGGGCGGTATTCTGTGTGTTTCTCCCCTTGCTGGTATTTCAGAATGTCATTCACACCGATTTGTCCCAAAGCTTCCGCTATGACCTGACGATTTACGTTCTGGCCGGAATTGCCCTTCAGTTCCTTCTTTCCCTTTGTATCGCCTTCCTGACGGAACGGGAAAACTCCTTAAGGGGCGTAATGCTGCAGGGAATGTTCCGTGGAAATTTTGTTCTGTTCGGCATTCCAATCTGTATGTCGCTTTTCGGAGAAGAAGCTGCCGGCCTTGCCGGTGTGCTGACTTCCATAGTGATACCTCTTTACAATATTTTAGCTGTAATTTCCCTGGAACTATTTCGGGGAGAACGGCCGAACATCTGGAAGATCTTCAAGGGTATCATTACCAATCCCCTGATCATTGCTTCCCTGTTCGGTGTTTTGTGCCTCGTTTTTCGCTTTTCTCTCCCGCCAGTCATTGAAAGCACAGTTTCCGATCTGGCCGGTATTGCAACGCCTCTGGCTTTTGTACTTTTGGGCGCGTCTTTTAGCTTTAAGGAAGTGGGGAGCTGTATCAAGGCTTTGTGTGTTTCTCTTTCTGTAAAACTCCTGTTCTTCCCTATCCTGTTTTTGGGACTTGCTATTTTGCTGGGCTTCCAAGGAGCGTCTCTTACCGTTCTTCTGGTTTTGTTCGCTTCCCCTGTGGCGGTGTCATCCTTTACGATGGCGCAGCAAATGGGCGGCGATGAAAGGCTGGCAAGCCAGCTTGTGGTTTTCAGCTCGCTGCTGTCTGTCTTCACCCTGTTTTTATTCATCTTTTTGTTAAAGCAGTTTTCTTTCCTATAAAATATCGAGTTTTGTAAAGGAGAATGAACCATGGGACTTACTATTGCAGAAAAAATAATCAAGAATCACCTCATCAGTGGTGAAATGCGCACCGGTGAAGATGTGGGCTTGCGGATCGATCAAACCCTGACTCAGGACGCTACCGGTACAATGGCATATCTGGAATTTGAAGCCATGGGCGTTCCCCGCGTAAAGACTGAGCGCAGCGTGGCTTACATAGATCACAACACGCTGCAGAGCGGTTTTGAAAACGCAGATGACCACAAATACATTCAATCTGTCGCGAAAAAGCACGGTATTTACTTTTCACGCCCGGGAAACGGCATTTGCCATCAGATCCATCTGGAGCGCTTTGGCGTTCCCGGCAAAACTCTGATTGGCTCTGACAGTCATACACCCACCGGCGGCGGCATTGGAATGCTGGCTTTTGGCGCCGGTGGGCTCGATGTGGCAGTTGCTATGGGCGGCGGTGAATACCATATCACTATGCCGAAAATGGTAAAAATAAACCTTACCGGTAAGCTTTCTCCCTGGGTTTCCGCAAAAGACGTCATCCTCTTTGTGCTGCAAAAGCTGAGCGTTAAAGGCGGCGTGGGTAAAATCATGGAATACGGCGGCGAAGGGATCGCCACTTTATCCGTTCCAGAGCGTGCCACCATCACCAATATGGGAACTGAGCTGGGCGCGACAACATCTATTTTCCCCTCTGACGAGATCACACGCCGGTTCTTAAAGGCACAGGGCCGCGAAGACTGCTGGGTAGAGCTGAAATCGGACGCGGATGCAGTTTATGACGAAATCATTGACCTTGACCTTTCTTCTCTGGAGCCGCTGGCTGCCTGCCCCCACAGCCCTGACGCGGTAAAGTCCGTCAGGGAGCTTTCGGGGATGAAGATAGATCAGTGCTGTATCGGCTCCTGTACGAATTCCTCTTATCTTGATATGATGCGGGTAGCCTCTATTCTGCGCGGAAAGACGATCCATCCCGACGTCAGTCTGACTATTGGATGCGGCTCAAAGCAGGTCTATCATATGCTGGCGTCAAACGGCGCTTTAGCTGACTGCATTGCTGCCGGGGCCCGCATACTGGAGTGCGCCTGCGGTCCCTGCATCGGTATGGGTCAGGCTCCAAGCTCGGGTGGAGTATCCCTTCGCACCTTTAACAGAAATTTTGAAGGACGCAGCGGCACCGCTGACGGTCAGGTTTATCTTGTAAGCCCCGAAACGGCTGCGGCTTCCGCTCTGACAGGCGTTTTTACAGATCCTAGGACTCTGGGAGACTGGGAAGCAATTTCCATGCCGGGAGAGTTTTTCATTAACGACAATATGATCCTGCCGCCTGCTCCGGAAGAACTGATGGAGACGGTGGAAATTCAGCGCGGCCCCAATATCAAACCCTTTCCGGTTTCCGAAGCGCTGCCCGATCAGATTAGGACAAAGGCGATTCTGAAGGTTGGAGACAATATCACCACAGACCACATTATGCCGGCAGGAGCAAAGATTCTTCCCTACCGTTCCAATATTCCCTATCTTTCAAACTTCTGCTTTGGCGTTTGTGATAAAGAATTTCCGGCCCGCTGCAAGGAACATGGCGGCGGAGTGATCATCGGCGGCCAAAATTATGGACAGGGCTCCTCCCGAGAGCATGCCGCACTGGTCCCTCTGTATCTTGGGATCAAGGCAGTCATTGTAAAGTCATATGCCCGGATACACTGCGCGAATCTGGCAAACGCCGGAATTCTTCCCCTGCAATTTCAGGATGAGCGGCAATATGACCAGATCGACCAAATGGACGAGCTCTGTTTCCCAAAGCTTCGGGAAGAACTCGAGGCCGGTTGTGAAATAACAATGGTCAACAGCACCAAGAAAATTGAGATGAAGCTTACAGCTCAGCTTACGGACAGGCAAAGAGAAATGGTTCTTGCCGGAGGTCTGCTCAATTATACAAAGAAAAAGTCAAACTGATTCATAAAAAAGGAGGACCGGCTATGCAAAGGATCCCGATGAAAACACCGCTGGTTGAAATGGACGGCGATGAGATGACCAGAGTCATCTGGAAAATGATAAAGGATATCCTGATTCTCCCCTATGTGGAACTGAATACGGAATATTATGACCTGGGACTGGAAAATCGAAACAGGACTAACGACCAGGTAACTGTGGATTCCGCAATGGCAACAAAAAAATACGGTGTAGCCGTGAAATGTGCCACTATCACCCCCAACGCAGCCAGAATGGATGAATACGATCTCAAGGAAATGTGGAAATCTCCCAATGGGACGATCCGTGCTATTTTGGACGGAACCGTATTCAGGACCCCTATTCTGGTGAAGGGGATCACACCGTATATTCCAAACTGGAAACAGCCCATCACCATTGCCCGCCACGCATACGGTGACGTTTATAAAAACTCGGAAGCCTCCGTTCCCCAGGGAGCGAAGGCAGAGCTTCTCATCACAAAAGAGGATGGTACGGAAGAAAGGCGCCTGATCCATCAGTTTTCCGACAGCGCAGGAATCATTCAGGGAATGCACAATACGGATCAAAGCATCAAAAGCTTTGCCCGTTCCTGCTTCCAGTTTGCTCTGGATACAAAGCAAGATCTGTGGTTCTCTTCCAAGGATACGATATCCAAAACTTACGATCACCGGTTTAAGGACATTTTTGCGGAGATTTATCAGAAGGAATACGAAAACAAATTCCAGAAAGCTGGAATTGAATATTTCTACACATTGATTGATGACGCTGTTGCCAGAGTGATACGCAGCCGCGGCGGATACATCTGGGCCTGCAAGAATTATGACGGGGACGTCATGAGCGACATGGTGGCGACAGCCTTCGGCAGTCTCGCGATGATGACTTCGGTGCTGGTATCTCCGGACGGGATCTACGAGTATGAGGCCGCTCACGGAACGGTACAGCGCCACTATTATAAGCATCTGAAGGGCGAAGAAACGTCTACAAACTCAGTCGCGACACTGTTTGCCTGGACCGGCGCTCTCCGCAAGAGAGGCGAGCTGGACGGAAACGACGCTCTGGTGGAATTCGCTTCGCTTTTGGAGCGTGCCACGATCGACACCATTGAAAGCGGTGTGATGACTGGCGATTTAGCCAGCATGTCCACCCTTTCGGAGATCCGCAAGGTAAACACACGCGATTTCCTGCTTGCGGTCAACGAAAAGCTTCAGCAGTTTATTTGACGAAATTTATTTCAATAAGGATAAGGCAGAATGTATGCAAAAAAAAGATAACGTTTCTATGTCCGTGATCCGAAGGCTTCCTCGGTATTATCGCTTTTTATCGGAACTGGAAAAACAGGGTAAAACAAAGATCTCCTCTAAAGAGCTGGCGAAGGATATGGGCCTCACGGCCTCGCAGATCCGGCAGGATTTTAACAGCTTTGGCGGATTCGGTCAACAGGGCTATGGGTACAATATTCCCCAGCTTCGCGTAGAGATAGAAAAGATCTTGGGGTTAGATCATTGCTATAAATGCGTTTTGATCGGCGCCGGAAACCTCGGCAGAGCTATCGTGGGTCACATGCCCTTTGAAAATCTCGGCTTTGCCTTAGTCGGCGTATTTGATAATTCCCCTCAGGTCATCGGAAAAACGATAAGCGGATATCAGGTTTTGGATTACACCGGAATTGAAGATTTTTGCAAGGAAAACCTCCCGACTATGGCGATTCTTTGCGTTCCGAGGGATTCGGTGGAAAAGATCTCGGATGAGCTTTACGATATCGGGATACGCTGCTTTTGGAATTTCGGGCATTATGACATTTCGTTGAAGCATAAAGACGCCATTGTGGAAAACGTACACATGAATGACAGTATGATGACACTTTGTTATCTCTTAACGCAGGATAAATCTTAAAAAATGATCCGGAGACTGCAGTTGCGGCCTCCGGATATCTTTTTTCCGGTTTTATTCGTTTACTTCGATTTTAACAGTTTTGATCATAACGGGCTCAAGTGGCTTGTTGCTATTTGGGTCTACCGAAACTTTGGAGAGCTCTTCTACTACATCCAGTCCCTCGAAAACCTGAGCGAAAACGGTATGGCCTTCCCCGGTGGTGGAATAATATCCATCAAGGTGAGGATTGCCGCCCTTTTCGTCATAAAGTGTTTTCATCTCTTCCGGTACGATATCCATTTTGATCCATCGGCCGTAATTGGCGGTAAATGTTTCAGGATCTGACTGATATATTCCAAAGCCTTGCTCATAATTGTCCCAATCAACGGAAGAAGGCGATCCCGTGTTGATGAAGAACTGGCTCCCATTGGTATTGGCGCCGGAATTTGCCATGGAAACAGAGCCGGTGATATTGAGAAGGTTGGAATTGAATTCATCCGCAAACGCTTCACCCCAAACGCTTTCCCCGCCGTAGCCGTCACCCTGAGGATCGCCGCCCTGAATCATGAAGTTTTCAATGATGCGGTGGAAGGTCAGTCCGTCAAAATAACCGTCGATCGCATGCTTTTTAAAGTTGTAGACGGCCTTAGGCGCTTCATTTGGGAAGAAGCGCAGCTTAAAGACC
This sequence comes from uncultured Acutalibacter sp., assembly GCA_964577585.1. Taxonomy (GTDB): domain Bacteria; phylum Bacillota; class Clostridia; order Oscillospirales; family Acutalibacteraceae; genus Acutalibacter. The sequence continues at coordinate 14,190 of CAZNZS010000003.1, read as the reverse complement.
TTACCCGATTCCATGGTGATAACGGCAATTTCTTCTCCTTTTTCGGGAGGATCAAGCTGATACCCTATCTTTTCTCTGCTCACCGCAGGCTTCAACTGATCCTGTGCGATAAGCTCATCCGTTCCTAAAACAGCGGCTGCGGGAGAAGTGGATTTGGATGCACAGGCAGTAAAGGACAAGACCATCCAAACGGAAAAGAGGCATAAAATGAATCTCTTCATAGCAAAACCCTTTCTCATCAATAAGCTTAAAGCTATTTTACATGATATCTCCGCAAGTTGCAACCCGATTTTCCCGTCATTTTATCTTTTGAACCAACATATATTCTCATGTAGCAAAAGAAAAATGGACGTTTCCCAGCTAAGAAAGGAATGATAGATCTCATGAAATTTTTCCCGGAAGGCTATCTGATAGACAGTTTGGAAAACAGGACTGCAATGCAATCCCCTGCTTCTCTTTCTGAGGCCATGCACAATGAAAGGATCCTTGAATCCCGGGCTGTGATGTGTGACAGTGACCACAATCTCATAGTCGATTTTCAATTCATGAAAGGGGTCATTCCCAGAGATGAGGGTGCTATTGGAATACGGGAAGGAAACGTTCGGGACATAGCTATCATTTCCCGGGTAAATCGCCCGGTTTGTTTTTTAATACAGGATTTTTTTCGCGATAAGGAAGGTAAAATCACCGCCCTGCTTTCCCGGCGGGCAGCCCAGGAGAAATGCAGGGAAGAATTTTTGAGCACATTGGTCCCCGGTGATGTTTTGAGCGCCAGAGTAACACATATTGAGCCATTCGGCGTTTTTGCGGATATTGGCTGTGGTATGGTTTCCCTTCTCCCCATCGACGCCATTTCCGTATCCCGCATAGAACATCCCGGAGAGAGATTCAGCGTGGGAATGGATATTCGTGCCGTTGTAAAAGATATTGAAAAGGACAGGATCACCCTGTCACATAAAGAGCTTTTGGGAACCTGGGAAGAAAACGCATCCAAATTTTCTCCCGGGGAAACTGTCGGCGGTATTATCAGAACCATAGAAAGCTATGGCATTTTTGTGGAATTAGCACCTAATCTGGCAGGGCTGGCAGAACTGAAGGAAAATGTCTTCCCGGGACAACAGGCAAGCGTATATATCAAAAGCATTATGCCTTCCCGCATGAAAATCAAGCTTATTGTGATTGAAACCTTTGATATGGAGACTAAAAAGCCACAGGTTCCGGAATACTTCTTTTCCGGCAATCATATGGATGAATTCCTCTATTCGCCTTCCAAAAGCGAAAAGCAGGTTATGACCGTATTTTCCTCATAAAATTCACAGTCATTGAAAAAGATCCCAATACAGGGTTAACACCTGTATTGGGATCTGATTTTGAATATTATTTTTCCGTAAAGCTCGGTTTGCCTTCTTTCCAGGAGCAGGAATAACTCTTTCCGGCAGAAAGCTTGCCTTCAAGCATTTGTTCGGAAATTGTATCCTCCAAATCGCTTTGGATGACGCGGCGCAGCGGCCTTGCACCGTAAATCGGGTCATATCCCTTTTCCGCAACGGCCTCGATCACATCCTGACCGAAATCCATATCGATTTCCATCTCCCTGAGCTTCTTCTGCACACTCAAAAGCATCTTTTCTGCGATCTGATGTGTGTTTTCACGAGTGAGCTTATGGAAGACGATGATGTCGTCTACACGGTTAAGAAACTCCGGTTTGAAAAGACTCTTCAACTCATTCATGACAAGATCCTTTGTCTTTTCAAAATCTGATGCTTCCGTCTGTGAGCTTTCTGTAAAGCCCAAACTCTTCTGCTTCTCTGTAATAAGCCTGGCACCCACGTTGGAAGTCATGATGATCACCGTGTTCTTAAAATCCACGGTTTTTCCCTGTGAATCGGTAACGCGCCCATCCTCCAAAATCTGGAGAAGAATATTGAAAACATCCGGATGAGCCTTTTCGATCTCATCGAAGAGAACAACGGAATAGGGCTTTCTCCGCACTGCTTCCGTAAGCTGGCCGCCCTCATCGTATCCGACATATCCGGGAGGTGAGCCTACCAACCGTGAAGCGGTATGCTTTTCCATATATTCGGACATATCGAAGCGGACTATAGCCTTTTCATCTCCAAACATGGCTTCTGCCAGTGCTTTCGAAAGCTCTGTTTTGCCAACACCGGTAGGCCCCAGGAAGATAAAGGAGCCGATTGGCCTGTTCTTGTCTTTCAGGCCTACCCTTCCGCGGCGAATAGCCTTCGAAATTGCGGAAACAGCTTCCTCCTGTCCGATAACACGCTTATGCAGGATGTCTTCCAGATGAAGCAGGCGCTGGCTTTCTTCTTCCGTAAGCTGTGAAACAGGTACACCGGTCCACATTGAGACGATATCCGCAATATCTTCCGGCAGGACCGCGCTGTTGTCACGCTCGTTCTTTGCTGCCCAAGCATCCTTTGCCTTCTCCATGCGCTCGGTGATCTCCTTTTGCTTATCGCGCAGGGCGGCGGCACGTTCAAATTCCTGAGAATTAACAGCGGCTGTCTTCTCTCTCTCTATCTCTTTCAGTTCTTTTTCCATGTCCTGCAGAGAATCAGGCGCCGTAAAAGCTCTCAAGCGGACGCGTGAAGCCGCCTCGTCAATAAGGTCGATGGCTTTGTCAGGCAGATATCTGTCTGAAATATACCGTGAAGAAAGGCGCACAGCGGCTTCGATAGCTTCCTCGGATATCTGGACCTTGTGATGAGCCTCATAGCGTTCTTTCAGGCCCTGCAAAATGGAGATTGCCTCTTCCTCGGTTGGTTCTCCCACAGTGACCGGCTGGAAGCGCCGTTCCAAGGCGGCGTCCTTTTCAATATATTTGCGATACTCGTTGATAGTGGTTGCGCCAATCACCTGGAAATCGCCCCGGGCCAGAGAGGGCTTCAAAATATTGGCGGCATCTGTGGAGCCCTCGGCGGAACCGGCGCCGATAATGGTGTGAAGCTCATCGATAAAAAGAATGATGTTTCCATCCTGCTTGACTTCTTCAATGGCAGATTTGATTCTTTCCTCAAAATCACCGCGGTATTTTGTTCCGGCTACCATTCCGGTCAAATCAAGGGAAATCAGACGCTTGCCTTTTAAGGTCTCGGGAACATCACCCGCGTTGATTTTCAGCGCTAGACCTTCTGCCACAGCAGTTTTGCCCACTCCGGGCTCACCGATCAGCACAGGATTGTTTTTGGTCCGGCGGGAAAGGATCTGGATCACACGCTGAATTTCCTGCTCTCTTCCGATAACGGGATCGATCTTTCCCTGGGCCGCTAATTGAGTAAGATCTCTTCCAAATTGGTCAAGCGCTTTTCCTGAACCCTGCTGCCCGTTCGGATCCTGCACCATATCGCCGCCGGCCTGCGGATAAGCTGTCTGCTGAAGAAGGGCGGAAAGCTCGGAAGCAATCCGCTTGGGATCAACATTCAGCAGCCGTAAGAACCGCATGCCATAGCAGCTCTCGTCTTCCATAACCGCGATAAGCAAATGCTCTGTACCGATGCGGGAATTCTGCAAACGGGCCCCCACCATCATAGCGATCTGCAATATCTGCTTTGTCCTGGGGGTAAAGTCATCGGGCGAAAGAACTGTGGGAGCACCTGAACCTACACGCTCCCGGATAAGATTTTCATAAGCCTCCGCCGTCACTCCAAGCTTTGACATAACGGTATAAGCAACGCCTGAGCCTTCCTTCAATAAACCCAGTACGATATGCTCACTGCCGATATAATCGTTGCCAAGCTCCTGGGCAGAGGTCACCGCAAGATTTAAAGCTTTGTTGGCTTTTTCTGTAAAACCATTAAAGCGATACATAAATCGTTCACTCCTTTATTTGGGAGCATACCTGCCGCACCAATTGAGCGCGGAGAATGTCCCGCTGATTTTGATCCATGGGTTTTCCGGACGCCGCCATGAGAGTGGCGGGCTGGACCCTGGTGGAAAGTCCGTTCAGGTCTTCTTCCGTTATGCCTGAAAGAAGCCCTGTAGATAAACCGAATCTGACATAGGAGACCAGATTCATAAATTCACTGCAGGACAACAGCCTGGCGGATTTCAGCATACCTGCCGCACGGCTTATTTTATCCTGAACGGCAACGCTTTTACTGAGATCATCCCTGATCTTTCGCTCTTCTTCTATCAATTGGGTGGTAATGGCGCTCAGATTGTCAATCGCCTCTTTTTCGCTGAGCCCCAGCGTTATCTGGTTTGAAAGCTGATAATAGGAGCCCACGCTTTGGCTTCCCTCCCCATAGCTTCCCCTGAGGACCAGGCCGAGCTTTGAAAGGTTGGAGGAAATGCGCCCCATTGTGCCGCTCTCTGTCAGAGCGGGAAGATGCAGCATAATGGAAGCCCGCATTCCGGTGCCAAGATTTGTCGGGCACTGCGTTAAATATCCGAGCTTGGGATCAAAGGCATATTGCAGGCTTTCGCTGAGAAGCGTATCTATGCGGTCCGCCTTTTCAGCAGCCTCCTGTAAAGACAAGCCTTCCTGCAGGACCTGGATCCTTAAATGGTCCTCTTCGTTTATCATGATAGAAACGCTTTCGTCATCGGACATCAAGATGCCCTTTCCGCCCCTGTCTGAAATAAAGGCAGGACTTACAATGTGGCGTTCGACCAGGGAAACGGCCTCTTCATCGGAAAGCTTTTCCAGGTTGATAAAGCGAAAATCGTTTGAAATCGCACTGTTTCCGGAGAGCAGAGCCATTTGCACTTTCTTTTCTATTTCACCCTTTTGCTCCGGGGTAGCTCTGTTTGGAAAAGGAAATTGGGAAAGGTTTCTGGCCAGGCGGATCCTGGTGCTGCAAACGATATCGCCGCAGTTTCCGGCCTTTTCGTACCATTTCTTTTGATCATTCATGATTTTCCATCTCCTTTATCTCGTCTCTCAGCAGCGCGGCCTGCTCAAACGCCTGAGCTTCGATCGCTTTTTTCAGCAATCTTTTCTTTTCTTCCAGTGGAGATCCCTTTACCTCTACTATCTGATGATTTGGCGTAGAAATGCAAAGCGCCGAGCTGCCGGGTCTTTTTCCCTTATGACGCGTGGTCCCGTGTATCTTTTGTATCATGGGAAGCAACTGCCGGCGGAAAGCCTCATAGCAATGCGCGCATCCCAGCTTCCCTGTTTTTGTGATCTCCTCAAAGCTCGTTCCGCATTTTTCGCAGCGAATGGCCTCTTCTCTTCCCGAACCTCCTATCAAGCCGCTTAAAAGACTTCCGAAATCAAAGCCCCATCCGCTCAGTAAGCTTTCGTAGCCCTTTTCTCTCGCACATTCTGAACAGAGGTGAAGCTCTGTCAGCTTACCGTTTACAATCGTTTTTACATGTGTTGTAGCCGTTTTCTTTCCGCATACCTGGCAAATCATGGAATTACCTCCTAACACTTTATGCTTTTGCTGCCAATAACATATTCTTAAACAAAGAAGCCCGAACGAAATCCCTCATTTCTTTTGGAACCATCAGCAAGGTCTTTTCGGAAACCGCGATCTGGATAAGCTCCGCGGCTTCTTTGCTGAGAGCATTGTTCTGTAGCAAATTTTCTGTCAAGGCTCTGGCTGTTCCCGCATCGAGGCTCGCGCCGACAGAGTTGATGCTGTGCATAATCATATCGGCTTTGGTAACCTTCATCTGAGTGATTCGAATATATCCTCCGCCGCCTCGCCTGCTTTCAACAAGATAACCTCGTTCCGGAGTAAAGCGTGAAGTCAAAACATAATTGATCTGACTTGGAACACAGCCCAAGGTGCCTGCAAGCTCGTTGCGCTGGATCTCTGCGATTCCGTTAGCTTCATCCAGAAGCTGCAAAATATAACTTGCCACACTGTCGCTTATTCTCATCACACATTCCCTCTTTGCCTTTGACTTTCTTTGACTTTAATTTTATCCTTTTTCAACCGAAAATCAAGGTCAATTAAGGTCAAACTTGAAGATTTGCCTTTTATTATCTCAAAATATCTTTTATTTTCTCGTGATTTCTCACGTTTTTAAAAATTTTAATGATCTGTAACACTTTCCCGGCAATCCCATATGATAGGAGTGTAAATGAAAGGAGGCGCTCTTCCATGTGTGGTTGTGGTAACGGTGGTTGTTCCTGGATCATTATCATCATCCTTATCCTTCTCTGCTGTGGCTGCGGTAACTTCGGCGGCTACAACAACGGCGGCGATTGCGGCTGTGGAAACAATTGCGGCGGCTGCTGCTAAGCGGCAAAGCTAATGAAAAGAGGGCGCTGGCCATTTCGGCCAGCGTCCTCTTCCCTATGCTCTCATATATTTCTGTGTTTTTACCTTGCGGAGGTCAGTGCTTCTTCCAGCGCGAGAGCCAACTGATCCGGGCAGGAGGTGTTCTTGAATCCGCAGCGGATCCCCTTACAGCGTTCAATGTACTCCTGTACCTTCATGCCCTTGGCCAAAGCTGCCACACCTTGCGTATTTCCGCTGCAGCCGCCGGTAAATTTGACGGATTCGATCACGTCATTGTTTATCACGATATCAATCGCCTTTGAGCATACACCGCTTGGTTTATAATGAATTTCCATGTGAATCTCCTTTTTTCAAAAAATTGATGGTATCAATATATCAAATCGGCTCTGTGATGTCAAGAACGCCTTCTTGCAGATGAAAGATCCTCAAACAGAAATTTTCTGGATGAAAAATTAAACAGCACAATAGACAGGATAAGCAGCAGAACGGCCAGAAAAATGAGAAAAGCCGCCGTGATGCGGAAGGCACCGGAAAACTGGATCAAATACAAAAGCAAGAGGGGTAAAATGAGATATCCCATTGTCTGCAGCGATTCCGCCGTACTGTGCACCTTCGGGAGAATGATGCTGACAAATACCACGGAAAACAAACACAATACCGGCATTAAAAAGACCACAGTAGCAAGCCATTCCAGATTAAAGAAGAACGGTGCCCCGACCAGCAGATCAGCAATGAATACCGTGACCGTGAAGATCACAAAGGTGATCAGGGATATGGCGGCGGAAATAAGAACACAAACAGTGATCTTGGCATTGAAGATGGATTTGGTACTCATGGAAGACAATCGCAGCGTCTCCAAAGTCCCTTTTTCCTTTTCATCAACAAAAGCGCAGGAAGCGGAGGCAACGGCACATATAACCGGCACCATTAAATAAAGTATGGGACAAATCAGGGATGTGAAGACTGTGGCCCAAAACGGTCTGCTGCCAGAAGAATCGGAATTCCAGCCAACCATTGTGCGCAAAAGCTGCGGGACTGAAGAAATAGTCTGCTCCGGCAAAAGACTGATCGCAGCAAAGCATACGATCGGCAGAATCACAGCCAGAACAAGCGGAAGCGCCATCATCAGCGCCCGCATGGAATTTCTTCTCCAAATTTCAGAAAGGTCCTTTTTTACCAAAATTGATTCAGCGGAAGAGAAAAGCTGCTTCTTTTCCTTTACGGCAGCTTTTCCTTTTTGCATATCATTCCTCGAAAACAATTCCTCCGTCCAGCTCCCCGTTCGAGTTGTCTTCGTCTGCCTCACCGACCGCTTCGATGTTCTGCTCATCCACTTCGCCTCCTCTCATTATCCCGCCGCTCAGATAGGCGGAATAGATTTCTTCCAAAATGGGCTTTCCGAGTTTGGCTTCATAAAGCTTTTTTCCATCAGCCACAGCTGCGGAAATAATCCTGGAAAGATCTTCTTCGGAATCAATGGCCTTTTTCCATTCACCGTTCTCCGTGGGCCTAAACCCATCGGGCGGCGTTTCTCCTTCGCCCAAGCGCAGAACAGCCTGATACCGAACGCCCGCCTTCTTTCGTAAAGATTCGATATCACCCCTGCCAAGCAAAGCTCCATCCTTCATCAGGGCAAAGCTGCTGCAGGTCCGCTGAGCATAATATGTGTTTTGCGTAGTCAAAAGAAGTGTCATGCCTTCCTGTGAGATCAGGAGGGAAAACAGTTCTCCCATGCTTTCGGCAGTTTCTCTGTCCAGCCCTTCATTCGGCTCGTCGATCAAAAGCACCTTGGGACTGTGGATCAATGCTCGGGCCAGAGAGGCTCTTCGAACTACACTGGTAGGCAGCTCACTCACCCTTTCGTCTCTGCTTTCCCAGATATCCAGCCGGTGAAGCAGGAAAGAAAGCCTGTCCAAAGCATCATTTTCCTCTATTCCGTTTATTCCTGCAAAAAATTGCAGATTCTGCGATACAGTCATGGTTTCATAAAGCTGTGCCATATCCGTAACGGTTCCGGTAACGGCATGAAGCCTGTCTGCTTCAAAGAAAGGAGAAAAGCCAAAAACAGTGCATTCTCCTGCGTTTGGCCGGCAAAGGCCGGAAAGCAGACGGATCAATGTCGTTTTTCCGGATTTTTCCCGTCCAACACAGGCAAAGGCGCTTCCTTCCGGGACCACAAGATTCAGGCCGGACAATGCAGTTTGATTTCCGTACCGTTTTGAAAGGCCGTTTGTAATGATTGCATCCATGTTGCTACCTCTTTGAAAATGAATATCACCGCCGGGCTTCAGAGGTACCTTGTTCCACAAGGTAGGTGGCCTCAAGATCTGCCAAATGCAGCTTTACAGCCAGGGGATATTTATCAAAGGCGGAGCTTATTGCGAAGCTCCCCCCCTTTACAGAATCGTCAAAGCCGCCCATATGCCAACGAATTGCCATTGCCTCAGCGGGCTTCAGCCTTACAAAGCGTTCAATGAGATAAACTGATTTTTCTCCATGGCCATAGGGGAACATATCCTCGACAGTGTAGTAGGGTTTCTTTTCCCAGACACCGGTTTCATCATTTTTCACATTCCGGGTCGCCACTTTATAAAACTGCGCCTTGCAAATATCGTGCAAAAGGCCACAGAGAGCGAAGGATTCTTCACTGTCACCTTCGTCAAAATACTTTTCTCGCAGCACATTATAGACATTGATGCTGTGACGCACCAGCCCAAATTCGCAGGCACAGTGAAATTTTGTGCTGGCAGGAGCCGTGAAAAAGTCAGTAGTCATGAGCCAGGCAAGAAGCTTATCTCCGTTTTCCCGAGTGACATGCTCCTTATATATATTGCAAAATTCCTCCAGGTAAGCGTTTTCCGCCATATTGATTCCCCTTTACCCATTTGTCTTACAGAAAAGCACAGCGATGGTTCTAAGTTTGAGCTTGTTTCTCAGTATACCACTGAATCGCTCATTTTTCAAACCAAATATAAAACCGGAAGGCAAAAGGCAAAAAACAGCCTTTTTCTCCCGGTTCAATCAAAGCCATTGCCTCAAACAGACCTGAAACCCTTCCCAATGATCTCACTGGTGTTTGTGATAAACATAAACGCGTGAGAATCGATCATTTTCAGCTTTTGACGGAGCTTCACCGCTTCTCCGCGCCTGCACGCCGTAAGGACGACACTGCGCTCTTTGTGAGAATAAGCGCCCTCCGCGTTGATCACTGTTGCACTTCGATTCAAAGTGTGGATCACATAATCGCATACTTCTTCGGGCTTTGAGGTGACAATGGAAAAAAACTTACAGAGATTGATGCTTTCAATTACGGAATCCACCACAAAAGCCTTCAGAAAAAGGCCAAGCAGAGAAAAGAGCCCGGTCTTTATGCCAAAAATAAAACAAGCAGAAAGAGCAATCAAGCTGTCGCTGACAAGAAGAGCTTTTCCGATATCGTCAACCCCGGTATACTTTTTCAGGATCATGGCGATAATGTCTGTTCCGCCACTGGAAGCATTACAGTTAAACATCAGAGCAGACCCCACTGCGGGAAGCATAATGGCAAAGCAAAGCTCCAAAAGGGGTTGATCGGTAAAGGGAGCTGTCATTGGATAAATCTTTTCAAAGAGCCAGGTCTCAAAAGAGAACATCAGGCTGCAGTAAGCGGTCAAAACCCCGAAGCCCCTGCCAATAAAAATGAATCCGACGATCAAAAGCAAAATATTGATCATTGACATCATTGTGGCAGGAGATAAAAAGGGGATCACATTTGAGAGGATAATAGAAATGCCGCTGACTCCCCCGGTAGAGAAATGATTGGGAAACTTGAAGAAATAAACGCCCAATGATAAAAGGAAGACTCCCAAATTTACAATGCCAAATGTTTTCAGAGTGGGAAGATCGCTGCGTGAAAAGATTTTTTTCTGTTGCGGATTATTTTCCATTTCCGGTACCTCTGGCTTTCCGTTCCTACATTTTTTGCTCTCAAAACCTCACAGATTCTACCACAGTATTCCCCGTTTTACAACCGTTTTTGCAAAAAAGGAAAAGCCGGTACAGCTGTTAGCTGTACCGACCGGGAAAAGCTTATCAGTGAATCAAATCATTCAAGAATTTAGCGGCGGCGGCAATGTCTTTTCCGGGATCATCCCCCACCTCGCGTTCAATGGTCAGGAAACCCTTGAAACCGATATCGTCAAGGGCCTTCAGGTAGTTGGGGAAATCCACATCGCCTTCGCCAAGAGGCAATTCGATAAACGAGGAACTGCCAAGCATCTCTTCCTCCACCAGCCCGTATATGATCTCGGGATCCACATAGCGCAGACGCCGCCCGTCCTTGGCATGTGTATGGACGATATAATCCTTCAGCGTGTAAACAGCCTGCACGGGATCGTCGCCGGTGACCATGACAAAGTTTGCCGGATCAAGGTTCACGGACACTCCTTTTGAATGAAGGCCATCCAAAAATCCTTTCAGCGTTTCTGCCGTTTCAGGTCCTGTCTCAATAGCGAAATGAGCCTGCATCTTGTCAGCGTAAGCGGCCAGCTCACCGCAGGCATCCTGCATAATGGCATAGCGGGGATGGGCTTTGTCGCCGGGTACAACACCGATATGAGTGGTGACAACGTCGGTTTCCAGATCTTTGGCCAGATCGACAATGCGCTTGCTGCGCTCGATAAGTTCAGGATTTTTGTCAGGATCACCAAATCCATGTCCAAGATCGCCGCACAAAGCGGAAACGGTCAGGCCACGGCTCTTAACTTCCTTCAAAAGCTCACGGCGCTTCTCAGCTGTTAGATTTTCCGGAGCAAGGACCCCATCTGTAACACGGATCTGTACACCGGAAAGGCCGAGCTTGGCTGCTTCATCCAGTGCTTTCAGGGTATCCAGCCGAAATGATTCCAGCAAAACTCCAATTGGGAATGAATACATGGTTTTTCTCCTTCACAAAACAGGTTTTATCAGTTGCCCAAAGCTACTTCCGCATGCTTATCGGCGGAATCGTAAATGGCCTGCATCATTTCCGCTGTGACGATAACGGTATCGATATGAGAAGGAAGCTTCTCCCCTGTCTTGATGCAGCGGATGAACGCGTCGATCTCGTTTTGGAAATGATCGCGCATCTTGAACTTGGGCTCATATTCCACCAGCGCACCATTTTCGGTGGTATAGAAGGTAAAGCCCTGGCCATAATGAAGACGGATGCCCGCCTTATCGCCCATAAAATCAATATACTGCTCAGACTCTCCGATATTCTGGGCCCAAGCGCCGTTCAAAGTGATGACAGGACCTGCGGTGCGGATCAAAGCGGTAACGGAATCGTCCACATCGTAAACGCCATCATACTTCGGCGGGCCTGCCCACATATCGGTATAAACGTAATTCTTCATGTCTTTGCCAAGCTTGCAGAAGGTTTCGCCGGTAACGGTTTTTACCTTGGGATCGCCGCAGCAATACATGACAATATCCAGATAATGAACGCCCCAGTCTATGAGAGCGCCGCCGCCGGCAATCGCCTTTGTGGTAAAGGCGCCGCCGAGACCGGGAATGGAACGATGAGCACGGAAGCTGACATAAACATGATGGATGTTGCCGAGCCTGCCTTCGTCAATATACTGCTTAATGCGGTTTACGCTATCGTTAAAGCGGTTTACAACGCCGATGTTCAGCACTTTTCCGGATTCGTGCTGGGCCTTCTGCATTTCCAGAGCCTCTGAATAAACTCTGGCGGCAGGCTTTTCACAAAGCACATTTTTCCCGGCACGCAAAGCATCGATGGCAATCAGCGAGTGAACATTATTGGGTGTACACACGGAAACAGCCTCGATCTCAGGATCCTTCAGCACGTCGTGATAGTCCACCACAGCTGTGCCGCAGCCATACTTTTTTACGGCCTGCTCAGCCCTTTCAGGGATGATGTCGCAGAAATACTTGATTTCTGCTTCGGGATTATTCATGTAAGACGGAATGTGTGCTGCGTTCGCAATAGTGCCGCAGCCAATGACTGCAACCTTCATAACAAATCCTCTCCTTTAATCAGCGCCGAAAGGCGTCTGTATTCAGCTTGATTATACTCCATCGGTATATTGATTGCAAAAGATTTTTTTAAAAATATGCAACAGATTTATCTACGCTTTTTAGTTTGCTTTACACAAAACCCGGCTATTAAATATCGGAATTTTCCCAAAAAGCGTGAAAACCGAAGCACCTTTATGATGCTTCGGTTTTTGTGTGACCAAGTCTGTAAGCCGAGTTCTGTCTTGAACGGTCATCTATCTTGGCCTGCCGTTGCCGACAGGCTCACGCCACCTCCCCGGAACGCGCAGGGCTACGCTTAAGGCAAAGCCTTTGTTCCTCCACGGTGTTGCTCCGAATAGGGTTTACAGGGCCATGCAGTCTCCTGCACGCCGGTGAGCTCTTACCTCGCCTTTCCACCCTTACCGGAAGATCCGGCGGTATATCTCTGTTGCACTTTCCCTGGGGTCGCCCCCGGCGGCGGTTAGCCGTTATTCCTGCCCTGAGGAGCTCGGACTTTCCTCAGATACCGGCTTTCGCCGTGTACCCGCAACCGTCCGGCTTGCTCACACAGGTTCATTTTACGAAACTTTTCGTCTTTTGTCAACGGCAGCCGGTTTTGTTAAAGAATCAGTATGCCCTTTCGGAAAGCATCCTGTTCTTTTCTTCCCAGAGCCGCTGGGAGAGATCCACATAATAATTATGGGGATTCTCAAATCGTGTCACTTCTTCCCACAGGGTATCGACCTGTGAAAAGCAATAGGCCTTGATAGCCTTCAGCGCCCGCGGGACATAAACACACTCGCCGCCCTTGAAGATCTGTGTCATCAGAGGAACAGCGTGGAAGTTTTCAACGGTTTTCCGTTTCCAAGTGTGGTCAGGATCAAAAATCACATAAGGCTTTTCATCATCTATCTTTTCATCGTGCATGGTGATTACGTCGGCAATCGCCTTGTCTGTCTCACGGTCAAACAAACGCCAGACATTTTTAAAACAGGGAGTTGTTATCTTGGTGACATTTTCACTTATCTTTATTTTGGGGATCACGGTGCCATCCGGCTTTTCTACTGCAGACAGCTTATATACTCCGCCGAACACGGGCTCGGAAGAAGAAGTAATCATTCTTTCACCCACGCCGAAGGAATCCACCTTTGCTCCCTGAGCCAGCATATCGCGAATAATATATTCGTCCAGAGAATTTGAGGCACAGATCTGGCAGTCTTCAAAACCGGCGTCGTCCAGCATTTTCCTGGCTTTTCTGGAAAGGTAGGTAATGTCGCCGCTGTCAATCCGAATGCCGGAAGGACGGAAGCCCTGAGGAAGCAGTACCTCCCGAAACACTTTGATGGCGTTCGGGATACCGGATTTCAGAACATTATAAGTATCTACAAGCAAAACACAGTTGTTGGGATATGCCTGGGCATAAGCCTTGAAAGCTTCATATTCGCTGTCAAAAAGCTGCACCCAGCTATGGGCCATGGTTCCCAAAGCAGGAACTCCGAACATCTGATCGCTGATAGTGCAGGCAGTACCTACGCAGCCACCGATATAAGCGGCTCTCGCACCGTAAATGGCTCCGTCAAAACCCTGAGCGCGCCTGGAGCCGAATTCCATGACGCCGCGCCCTTGTGCCGCGCGAACGATACGGTTTGCCTTTGTTGCAATCATACTTTGATGGTTGATGCAAAGAAGAACCATTGTTTCAATAAACTGAGCCTGAATAGCGGGGCCGCGCACTGTCACAATAGGTTCTCCCGGAAAAATGGGAGTTCCTTCCGGAATAGCCCAAACATCACAGGCAAACTTGAAGTTCCGCAGGTAATCCAGGAAATCCTCGTTGAAAATATTCTTTGAGCGAAGGAAGGCAATATCTTCTTCTGAGAATTTCAGATTTTTCAAATATTCTACCAGCTGTTCCACACCGGCCATAATGGCAAATCCGCCGTTATCCGGCACCTTGCGGAAAAACATATCA
>CAZNZS010000002.1:20092-74581 GCA_964577585.1 uncultured Acutalibacter sp. | reverse complement strand
TTTTACAATACAGAAGTGCCAATATCCGCAAAAGAGCATAGATATCAGCACTTTCTGCATCACTTCAATTTAGAGGATCACTTTACATACTGGCGCTTGTAAGCCAGGTCATAGAGTTCGATCATTCTGCTCAAACCGAGGCTTTCCAGCTGCTGCACATAGGTATCCCACTGTGTATCGATATCCTGCTGGCCGGTGATGAACAGAGCTCTCTGCTCGTCCACAAACTTCTTCACGTCAACCTCGATATCGGCCACTTCGGAATTCTCCTCATCGGTAAAGACGATGGGAGGCAGGGTCTGTTCCGGCTCATATCCATCGTACTTCTGCGTCTGCAGGAACAGGAACTGCTCAAAGTAGTTGGAATCACGCATATCGAAATCTTCCGGAGTCGTCCACAGGCCCATGAACTGATCATTGGTCTCTGCCCACACGCCGTTATTGTCAACATGCTGGTTCTGCTCGATGTTTCCAGCGCCGGAATAGTCGGACAGCGCCTTGTATACAGCATCTCTGCCATCACAAGTCTTTTCGCCTTCCTCGGCATATCCCCAGTCCACACCGAACTCGCCCTTACGTGCTCTCAGGGAAGAATCGACAGAGAACATAAAGTCAATCAGCTTAATGGCAACTTCGGGATTCTCACAGGCGCTGGTGATAATCGCACGGGAACCTTCCACAGCGGTATTTCCGTAATAGCCGCAGGTCTGCACACCGTCGGGCCCCTTCAAAGGCGGCACTACTACGCTGTTCTCGACAATGTCGTGGCTCAGATCTGCACAGCCCAGAAGGTGGCCGCCGGAAATACAGCCGATCGTGTTCTGTGCCGTCAGGTTCTTGATCTGTTCACCGGTGGAAGACCAGGATTCCGGGTTGATCAGGCCGTCTGCATACATCTCGGCCATATACTTCAGGCCGTTCTTATACTCTTCCTTGTTGACAATGGTATCCACTGTATCGTCAACCACGGTCAACCGCTTGTCTCCGTCATCATAAATGAAGGAGCACATCAGATAGCTTGTGAAATCGCCGTGCCAGTATTCGCTGATGCCTGTCAGGGGGATCTCGTCATTGGGATCTCCGTTGCCGTTGGCGTCCTGCTCCTTGAAGGCGGTCAGCACGTTGCGGAACTCGTCCAGAGTAGTGGGCATTTCCAGATTCAGGTTCTTCAGCCAGGCCTCGTCGATCCACATTTTCTGCCCGTATGCAACGTGATAAATGCCGGAATAGTTCGGCAGGCCATAGATGTTTCCATCGGGAGAAGTAGCTGCTCCCTCCAGGAAGGGGATCTCATCGAACCAATGCTTAATGTTATTGCCATACTGCTCAATGTAATCATTCAGCGGAACGAAAACTCCGGCACTTCCGTATTTGCTCAAATTGGAATTGGTAATGCCGGTTCCGGCCGTCCAGTACATATCGGGGTACTCGCCGCTGGACAGGGAGAGCGCCAGCTTCTGCTCAGGCTCCACGGTAGCGGACTGGTCAAACTCAAGATTGACATTGGTCTGATCTTCCAGCCACAGAACCCACTTGTTTGTTTCAAAGTCTTCAACGCTGGTGGGCTTTGATGTCCAAACCTTCAATGTGACAGGGGTGTCGGTGATCCAGTTGGGGTGTTCTTCGTTGGTTCCCGTGGCACTGGAAGCGGGTGTGTTTTCACTCTCAGCTTTTGAGGAGCTGGGAACGCCTGTGCTCGAGCTCTGGCTGGGTGTTCCGCAGGCGGCAAAAACACTGACGCACAGCATGAGGCACAGAAGTAGTGCTACGATCTTTTTACTCATTTGGGTTTCCTCCAAACATTTAAGATTATCAAAAAAGGGTTATCCCTTGATTGAACCGATCATAACGCCCTTGACAAAATACTTCTGTACAAAGGGATAGATGCAGAGAACAGGAACGCTGGCCACCACAATGATGGCATACCGCAGCAATTCGTACATTCCCATGCGGTTGATCACAGAGGCCATAGATTGGGAACCCATGTGCGTTTCCATCTTGTTCTGGATCAGGATTTCCCGTAAAACCAACTGAAGCGACTTTAGCTCAGGATTCGAGGTGTAAATCAAGGGTGTGAAGAAGTCGTTCCAGTGGCCCACTGCGTAATAAAGCACCATAACTGCAATGATGGGCTTGGAAAGGGGCAGGACGATGCGGAACAGAATCCCGATATCGCTGCAGCCGTCCAGCGACGCCGCCTCATAGAGATCCTCTGGAATGGAGCTGGTCATGAAGCTGCGCATTACGATCATGTTATAGATGGAAATACCGCCCAGCAAAATGATGGCATAGCGGGTATTCAGGAGCCCCAGATTCCTTACCAGGATATACTGAGGAATCAGCCCGCCGGAAAAGAACATGGTAAACATGAAGATCCAGGTGAGCACTTTCCCTCCAAACAGCTTTTTTCTGGAAAGGGGGTATGCCGTCAGAGTGGTCAGGATCAGGTTTACAATCGTGCCAAAAACCGTATAGATGATCGAGTTCATGTAACCTGTCATAATGCTGTCTTCGGAAAAAATCGTCTTGTAGGCCTCTATGTTAAAGCCTACGGGCAGGAGCCATACTTCTCCGGAAACAACTGCGTTGGAATCGCTGAAAGAAGCGCTCAGGACATAAATCAGAGGGTAAGCGACTATCAGAAAAAAGAATGCCAAAAAAGCATAATTGACGCCATTGAACACCTTGTCTCCAAAAGGCTCCTTAATCCTTTTCTTCGGTTTTGCTTTTATCATTTTTCCTCTCCCCTCCTTTTACCACAGGCTCGTTTCGCTCAGTTTTCTGGAAGCCGTGTTTACCAAAGCCAGCAAAATGAAATTCACAACGGAATTGAACAGGCCTACTGCTGTGGAATAGGCGAAATCCATATCCAGCAAACCGACCTTATAAGTATAGGTGGCAATAATTTCCGAGGTTTGCTGGTTCAGGTCATTCTGCATCAGATAGACCTTGTCAAAGCCGATATTCATGAACTGACCGCAGTTCAGGACCAGTAAAACAACGATGGTGGGCAGAATGCTGGGCAGGTCAACGTGCCAGATCTTCTGCAATTTAGAAGCGCCGTCGATCTTTGCCGCTTCATACAGGCTTACATCTACCGAGGACAGAGCCGCCAAATAGATGATCGAATTGAATCCCGTAAACTGCCAGAGATTGGAAATGATATAAGTGGGCCGGAAATACTTGGCATTGCCAAACAAATTGATAGGCTCATGTCCGAACAGGCCCAGAATGTTGTTGAACAGGCCGCCGTTTACAGAAGACCACTGCATCAACAGCGAGACCATGATGACCGTGGAAAGGAAATAGGGCGCATAAGTCACCATCTGCACCGTCTTGCTGACCATCTTGCTTTTGCTTTCGTTCAGCGCAATTGCCAGAAGAATTGGCAGCGGCATACTGAAAATCAGATTCCCAATACTCAGGATAAGCGTATTGGACAGAATCGATCCAAAGGAAGGAGATCTGAAAAAGCGGTTGAAGTTCTTCATACCCACCCAGGGCGATCCTAATATTCCTGTGCCGGGATTGAAATTCTTAAAAGCAAGGGTAGCGCCGTACATGGGGACATAATGGAAAATGATAATATAGACAAGGGGAATCAGCAAAAGCAGATACAACTGCCAGCTGCCCTTCAAGCCTTTGATGATCCTTTTTTTCATAGTAATTTTGGCTCCTTCCCGTTTTATCGGATTTCTGACCGCTCAATTTCACCAATTTTTCTTTAATTCTAGCCCGATTTTTTATTGAGGACAATTTGTTTTTCCTTTGCGTTTTTATACTTTCCTTTCGACCTTTCATCCCTCGCTTCGATATTTTCCCGGTGGGATCCCCTCCATTTTTTTGAAAACCTTCGAAAAATAGTATTCGTTTTTAAAGCCGGAAATCTGAGCGATTTCTTCCATTTTCATGCCGGAGCTCAGCAGCAGCACCTTCGCCTTTTCAATGCGCATTCTGTTCAGATCCTTGATGGGACTGATCTGAAAGTACTCTTTGTACATGACAGAAAAGCGGCTTTGGCTGATATTCAGGCGCTGGGCCATAGTCTCCAGGGACCAGTCCTCTTCCAGATGGTCATAGATGTAGTTTCGCAGGGAAATCACCTCTGACTCGTACTTTCTTTCGTAAGCGGTCATCTGTGTCTGCTTTGCGGCACGGGCCAGCTTAATGAGCAGCGCCTCCACCTGAATATGGATCGCTTTTTCGTAGTAAGGAAGTTCTTTTCTCCTTTCATCAAGGATCCGCTTGATATCCCGTTCCAGCAGATCTTCCCTGTTTCCGGGAATGAGAACATTGGTGGGGATCTCCAGCTGGCTCAAATTCCCCTTAAACTCCATATTCGGGTGGAGATACAGCCAATCGTTGATGACGTTCTTTCCTCCTTTTTTCGGTGCGGAAATCCGCTCTGAAAAAAGAGGCGTTTTCACAAAACACGTCCCTGGCTCCGCCCGCATCGGCCCCTGTTTCGTAAACACTGTTGCCGGAGTGCGGAAGCATCGGATCACATACGGTCTTTCCGAATCCTGGCTTCGGTTGTCGTCGGGACTTTTTTCGTACGGGGCCCGAATTTTTAGGTCTTGTACATAAAACATATCCTTTCCTCCTTTGTTCAGTATCCAGTGGTTTTCAGGAACATCCTTTCTGCAAATTCGATTATAACATCTAAAAAGAATTTACCATTGATTCCAAAAGGAAAGTATAAAAAGCCAGTCGAATTGTACATTGTTGTTCCGCTTTTTTTCTAGTATGGTTTTTCCAGAAGGCACATTTTTGTAAAAGATGTGTAAAAACGCCGGGTATTTGCAAAAAGTATCTGCAAAAGGAGTTGTTAAAATGTATCAGTTTGATCGGAAGGAATACGAAAAAAGAATGCAGTGGTATGTACACGACCGGTTCGGCATGTTTATCCACTGGGGGATCTACTCTATCCCCGCCAAAGGCGTTTGGTACCGCAGCGATGCAAGAGTTCCAAAAGAGGAGTATTATAAGTATTTCCATGAATTTGATCCAGTGGATTACGATCCGAAAAAATGGGCGCGGGCAGCCAAAAATGCAGGCATGAAATACGCCGTATTGACAGCCAAGCATCACGATGGATTCTGCCTGTTCGACAGCCAATATACCGATCTCAAATCAACAAACACAAAATGCGGAAGAGATCTGGTAAAGGAATATGTAGAAGCCTTTCGGGCCGAGGGCTTAAAAGTGGGCTTGTATTTTTCTTTGCTGGACTGGTACCATGAGGATTATCCTCACTGCGGAGATGAAGTTCATCCCATGCGTGGAAATCCTGATTTTCCCGATGAAGGACGCAATTTCGACAGATACCTGACATTTATGCATAATCAGGTTCGGGAGCTCTGCACAAACTATGGAAAGATCGACATTTTCTGGTTTGACTACTCTTATGGCGAGGGAGAAAACGCCATGCGCGGCGAAAAGTGGAGGGCAACAGAGCTGGTGGACATGGTTCGCACTCTCCAGCCGGGCGTCATCATCGATAACCGGCTGGAAGTCAGCGGCATCGGATTCGGCTCTCTCTGGGAGGGTAACCCCACGGCGTACCATGGAGATTTTGTAAGCCCCGAGCAGATCATTCCTCCGCAGGGCCTTCAGGACAAAAACGGGAAGGACCTGATCTGGGAGGCCTGCTTTACGATGAATGGCCATTGGGGATATACAAAAGACGATCCGTTTTTCAAGCCTTCCTCCCTGCTGATCAGAAAACTGGTGGAATGTGTTTCCAAGGGCGGCAACCTTTTGTTAAACGTCGGCCCCGATGCCCGCGGAAATATTCCTCCCCAGTCTCTTTCCATTTTGAAAGATTTCGGCGAATGGATGGCAAAAAACAGTCAAAGCATCTACGGCTGCGGAAAAGCGGGAATGGAAAAGCCGGAGATGGGCAGAATTACACGGAACGGAAACACGCTTTACTACCATCTGTTTGAAAATACCATCGGCTGTATGCCGCTCATCGGTTTGAAGAAGGACAATATTGAAAGGATCCGTATGCTTTCCACCGGAGCGGAAGTTCCTATCGCACAAAGCTGGATCTATGATAATTATCCGGACATTGTGTTTGCAGATTTGGGTCCGGATCCCGTTTTGGCAGATCCTGTTGACACGGTACTGGAGGTCGTCTTGAAGGAATGATTTTCAAAGCACCGGTCATGCATCTGCGGCGCTTTCGGAAATTCATAAATTAAAGCACATTGTTCAGATTCAAAATTCCCCGAAAGTACGGAAGCTCTCGGGGAATTTTGGACTATCTGTCATTCTGAGCCGAAGGCGAAGAATCTTGGTTGAAAAACCTTGGTTGAAAAATCTCTGCTTATGTAAAAAGGGCGAGATCCTTCGTCACGGTGTTTCTCAGGATGACAACGGGCTTTTGTTTTATTAGTAATACAGCACTTATGCGATCATCCACCAAAAGTGAAAGGAGCCATGAAAAATGTATCAGTTCGACCGAAAGAAATATGAAGAAAGAATGAAATGGTTCGTGCACGACCGGTTCGGCATGTTTATTCACTTTGGGCTGTACTCCATTATCGGCCGGGGCTGCCTGGTGCAGGAAACCGAGCGGTTCCAGGATGAGGAATATACGCCCTACGCCAAGGAATTTAATCCCGCGCCTAACTGCCCCAGAGAATGGGCGCGCCTGGCGAAAAAAGCGGGAATGCAGTATGTGGTTTTGACAGCCAAGCACCATGAGGGCTACTGCCTGTTCGACAGCCAGTATACCGATTACAAGATTACCAATTCCCCCTATGGGAAAGATTTGATCCGCGAATACGTGGATGCCTGCCGGGAAGAAGGGCTGAAGATCGGTCTTTATTATTCCCTGCTGGACTGGCATCATGACGATTATCCCCACAGAACCGCCCGCCACCCGCAGAGCAACGACCCCGCCTTTTCCGATGAGGGCCGGGATTTTGACAAATACCTAACCTATATGCACAACCAGGTGCGGGAGCTCTGCACGAACTACGGAAAGATCGACATTATGTGGTTTGATTTCTCCTATGATGAAATGTCCGGGGAAAAATGGAGGGCCACTGAGCTTGTGAATATGGTACGGGAGCTGCAGCCCGGCATTATTATCGACAACCGCCTGGAAACCTCCGCCGCGGGAAAAGATTCCATGGCGATGGGAAACCCTGTGCCCTATCACGGCGACTTCTGCTGCCCTGAACAGGTGATCCCGCCCGATGGCATGAAAGACGTTAACGGAAACGATTTGATCTGGGAATCCTGCGTGACCATCAACAATCACTGGAGCTATGCAAAGGACGACCACTTCTTCAAATCCACGCCCATGCTGATCAAGAAGCTGGTGGAAATCGTTTCCAAGGGCGGAAATCTTCTTCTGGATGTGGGGCCGGACGCCAACGGCCATATTCCAGAAAGATCCGTAAAGGCGCTGGAAGAAATCGGCAAGTGGATGGAAAAGAACAGGGAAAGCATTCTAGGCTGTGGGAAATCCAGCCTGCCAAAGCCGGATTGGGGCAGGCTCACCCAAAACGGGAAGGACCTTTATCTGCATGTCTACGAAAACACGGTCGGGCCCCTGCCGCTGTACGGTGTTTCCAAGGAAGAGATCAAATGTATCCGGGAACTGGCCAGCGGCGCCGAGGTGCGCATTTCGGACAGCTGGGTCCAGAACGGGATCGATGGGAAATACGCCTTCATCGATATGGGCGAAGATCCCAACCTGCCCGATCCTGTGGACACCGTTCTGAAAGTAACTTTGAAATAGCAGCCAAATGAAGAAAAGAACTCCCGCTGGCAATGCCAGCGGGAGTTCTTTTCTTTGATCACAAACGCTCTTCTCTAACAACTAATAACTGACTTCAAACAACTAAATCAGTACATGTCAGGCGAGGGAGCGGCAGGAGCTGCGGGAGCGGGCTCCTTGATATCGGCTACCAGAGATTCGGTGGTCAGAATGGTGGAGGCCACGGAGGAAGCGTTCTGCAGAGCGGAGCGGGTCACCTTGGTGGGATCTACGATGCCGGATTCCACCATATCCTGGAATTCACCGGTCAGGGCATTATAGCCGTAACCGACCTTATTTTCCTTCTTGAGCTGCTCCACGATCACAGAGCCTTCGATACCGGCATTGGCGGCGATCTGGCGCACCGGCTCCTCCAGAGCCTTCAGCACAATCGCAGCACCGGTCTTCTCATCGCCTTCAGCGGAATCCACATAGGCCTTTACAGCGGGGATCGCGTCAATGCAGGCAGTACCGCCGCCAGCTACGATACCCTCTTCAACGGCTGCCTTGGTGGCTGCCAGAGCGTCTTCAATGCGGAGCTTCTTTTCCTTCATCTCGATCTCGGTAGCAGCGCCGACCTTGATCACGGCTACGCCGCCGGCCAGCTTGGCCAGGCGCTCCTGGAGCTTCTCCCGGTCGAACTCGGAGGTGGTGGTCTCGATCTGCGCGCGGATCTGGCCCACCCGGGACTTGATCTCTTCGGAATTGCCTGCGCCGTCAACGATGATGGTGTTCTCCTTGTCGATCTTGACCTGACGTGCACGGCCCAGCTGAGATACCTGGGTATCCTTCAGCTCAAGGCCCAATTCCTCGGAAATAACCTGGCCGCCGGTAAGAGTGGCAATATCAACGAGCATTTCCTTCCTGCGGTCACCAAAGCCGGGAGCCTTGACTGCCACGCACACAAAGGTGCCGCGCAGCTTGTTGAGGATCAGGGTGGTCAAAGCCTCGCCCTCGATATCCTCGGCAATGATCAGCAGCTTCTTGCCGGACTGGACGACCTGCTCCAGAAGGGGAAGGATCTCCTGAATATTGGATATCTTCTTGTCGGTGATCAAAATGTAGGGATCATCCAGCTCGGCTACCATCTTGTCGGTATCGGTAGCCATATAAGGAGTGATGTAGCCACGGTCGAACATCATGCCCTCTACAACCTCGCTGTAGGTCTCAGCGGTCTTGGATTCTTCGACAGTGATCACGCCATCGGAAGTAACCTTTTCCATCGCCTCAGCGATCAGGGTGCCGATCTCGTCGCTGGAGGAAGAAACGGCGGCTACACGGGCAATATCTTTTGTTCCGGAAACCTTATGAGAATTCTTTTCGATAGCCTCAACAGCAATGTCGGTAGCCTTCTGAACGCCCTTGCGCAGAACCATGGGATTTGCGCCGGCGGTGACATTCTTCATGCCCTCGCGGACAAGAGCCTGGGCAAGCAACGTGGCGGTAGTCGTACCGTCGCCGGCAACATCGTTTGTCTTGGTGGCAACTTCCTTGACGAGCTGCGCGCCCATGTTCTCATAGGGATCTTCCAGTTCTACCTCTTTGGCAATAGTAACACCGTCGTTTGTAATGAGAGGAGCGCCGAACTTCTTATCG
Organism: uncultured Acutalibacter sp.; assembly: GCA_964577585.1. Classification (GTDB taxonomy): domain Bacteria; phylum Bacillota; class Clostridia; order Oscillospirales; family Acutalibacteraceae; genus Acutalibacter. Next base: position 65,211 of record CAZNZS010000002.1, on the reverse strand, counting down.
AGAACCACGTTGCGGCCCTTGGGACCCAGAGTGATCTTCACCGTATCGGCAAGCTGGTTCACACCGTTCAAAAGCGCCTTGCGGGCGTCTTCTCCGTAAATGATTTGTTTAGCCATAGAAATATCGATCCTTTCTCAAATTATGCAAAATTATGATTTAACTCAGTCTGTGCAGGAATGGATCATTCTACAACAGCCAGAATATCGGACTGCTTCACGATGGTGTATTCTTCGCCGTCGATCTTAACTTCGGTTCCGCTGTACTTGGCGGAGATCACGCGGTCGCCTTCCTTGAGATACATCTTAATCTCTTTGCCATCGACCTCGCCGCCGGGGCCAACTGCGATCACCCGGGCAATCTGAGGCTTTTCCTGGGACTTTGCAGCCAGAACGATACCGCTCTTCGTGGTTTCTTCGGCTTCTTCCGTCTTGATGAGGACTCTGTCAAGAAGTGGTCTGATAGTCATAAATACACACCTTCGGCCCTGTATTATGTTGTTTTGGGCCATTCCTTTCTCCCCGCTGTTATTGTTTTCGCGCCCTCCGGGGAAAGGCCGCAAAACCGTGTGAAATCACACGAAAAACAAGGATCTTCAAAATTGTCAGAAAAGCAATATGAGAGCTTGCTTCTCTGTGATTTAGCACTCTCTTTATCTGAGTGCTAAATCCATTTTAGCGCCATGGTCAGGTAAAGTCAACACTTTTTTGGAAAAAATTGAATATTAACAAATTCTTCATATTTGGGAGGCTGGATTCTAGATGCTGGATACTGGATGAAGGGCAAGGGCCATGTAGAATGTAGAGATAAGAGAAGGGGCATTGATAAATTGGAGTTTAGTTGTCCTTAGCCTTTTCTAACAACTAACGACTAATGACTAACCACTAATTTGACCTTCCGCGCGTTTTCGGGTATGATAGTTTTCAATTCGGATTTTTTGAAAGGAGATCACAAGCCATGGCGCGTCACGATCTGACTCAGGGCCCTGTCACAGGGACCATGCTGCGTTTTGCCCTGCCTATGATCTTCGGGAATCTGCTGCAGCAATTTTACAATGTGGCGGACACGCTGATCGTGGGCCAGTGCTTGGGGGCCAATGCTTTAGCGGCGGTAGGCTCCGCCTACACGCTGATGACCTTTCTCACCTCGATCCTGCTGGGGCTGTGCTTGGGCAGCGGCGCGATTTTTTCCATGCGTTACGGCGCGGGAGATCTGGAGCAGCTGCGGTCGGACCGGTTTGTTTCCTTCCTTTTGATTTCCGGATTCACCCTGGTGCTCAACACCTCAGCTTTTCTCTTTTTAGACAATATCCTGCACACTCTTTCCGTACCGGCAGAGGTTTATCCTGTCATGCGGGAATACGTCTGGGTGATTTTCTTTGGGATCACCGCCACGTTCCTCTATAACTATTACAGCTCTCTCCTGCGGGCCGTGGGAAATTCCATGGCTCCTCTGCTGTTCCTCGGCGGCGCGGCTTTTCTGAATGTCGGATTGGACCTGCTCTTTATTCTGGGATTCCACTGGGGTGCTGCCGGAGCTGCGTGGGCTACCGTGATCGCCCAATGGTGTTCCGGGCTGGGGATCCTTCTCTATACCCTTCTGCGCTGCCCCTGGCTGCGGATAGACCGTAAAGCGCTAAAAATCACCAAACAGGCCGTGAAGGAGCTGAGCTCCGCTTCTGTGCTGACCTGCTTACAGCAATCTATCATGAATTTTGGGATTTTGATGGTACAGGGCTTGGTAAACAGCTTCGGCGCCGGAGTGATGGCCGCCTTTGCCGCGGCTGTGAAAATAGATTCCTTCGCCTATATGCCTGTACAGGATTTCGGCAACGCCTTTTCCACCTTTATTGCCCAGAATTACGGCGCGAAAAAGCCAGAGCGCATCCGGCGGGGCATCGGCTCCGCCCTGCGCGTCTCCCTTCTTTTCAGCCTGTGTGTTTCCGCCGTTGTGGTACTTTTTGCCAGACAGCTGCTTCTGCTTTTTATTCAGCCCCAGGAAACGGAGATCCTCTCCACCGGCGTTTCCTATCTGCGGATCGAGGGCGCGTTTTACTGCGGGATCGCCGGGCTTTTCCTGCTGTACGGGCTGTACCGGGCCATTGAGCGTCCCGGTATGTCCCTGCTTCTGACCGGGATCTCCTTGGGCACCCGGGTACTGCTGGCCTATACCCTTTCCGCTGTGCCCCGGATCGGCGTGGCCGGCATCTGGTGGTCTGTTCCCATCGGCTGGTTTTTGGCGGACCTTGTGGGCGTTCTCCGGTTTCGAACGCTGAAGCGGCGCCTGTATTCCTAAAAAACTTTTCTGAGATGAGAAAAGGTCCCCTCTGCGCTTTTCTGCGCAGAGGGGACCTGCTTTACCGGCTTATTTTTCTTTTTTCTCCGGCGAATGCCGCCGCTTCCACTCCTTGATCTGCCGCAGGCGCTCCTTTGCCCTGGCTTCGCTTCCCTGATCGGTAGGATGATAATAGCTTCTCCCCAAAAGGGAATCCGGCAGACATTGGAGGTTTGTCAGCTTTTCCTCCGCATCGTGAGCATACTGATACCCTTCCCCGTAGTGCAGCTCCTTCATCAAACGGGTGGGGGCGTTTCGGATCGCCAGGGGCACTGGCTCCGCTAACATTTCCATAGCGTCCTTTTTCGCACCTTCATAGGCCATATACAGAGAATTGGATTTCGGGGCCAGAGAAAGATACACCACGGCATGGGTCAAATTCACCGTGCATTCCGGCATACCGATCAAATGACTGGCCTGATAAGCCGCTGTGGCGATCTCCAGTGCCCGGCTGTCCGCCATGCCGATATCCTCGCTGGCAAACCGGATCAGCCGCCTTGCCACATACAGGGGATCTTCCCCGGCCTCCAGCATACGGGCCAGCCAATATACCGCCGCGTCCGGATCACTGTTGCGCATGGATTTGTGCAGGGCGGAAATGAGATTATAATGCTCTTCTCCCTTTTTATCATACAAAAGAGATTTTCGGTTGACGCATTGCTCCAAAAGCTCCGGCGTTACCACCACCATTTCCCCAGTGTGCTCCGCGTTCAGCAGCACCATTTCCAGGGTGCCCAGGGCAGTGCGGGCGTCGCCGTTGGCAAAATTAGCTATGGTTTCCAGCATGTCTTTCGAAATATCCACCTGCCAGCCCCCAAAGCCCCGCTCGTCCTCCAGGGCCCGATGCAGCAGCTTTGTCAGATCCTCCACGGTCAGGGCCTGAAGCACAAACACCCTACAACGGGAAAGCAGAGCGGAATTCACCTCAAAGGAAGGATTTTCCGTAGTGGCCCCGATCAGCACGATACTGCCCCGCTCCACAAAGGGCAGGAAAGCGTCCTGCTGGGCCTTGTTGAAGCGGTGGATCTCATCCACAAACAGGATGGTCTTTTCACCCATCAGACGGCTTTTTTCCGCCTCGCCCATGACCTCCTTGATTTCCTTGATCCCGCTGGTCACGGCGCTGAAATTGATGAAATCCGCTTGGGTCTTTCCGGCAATGATCCGGGCCAGCGTGGTTTTTCCCACGCCGGGCGGCCCCCAAAAGATCATGGAAGAGATCTGATCCCGGTCAATAAGCCCCCGCAGCACCTTTCCCTCGCCCAGCAAATGCTCCTGTCCCACAAACTCCGAAAGATCCCTGGGACGCAGCCGGGCCGCCAGGGGAACGCTTTTCGGATCCGGTTCAAAAAAAGTCTGCTGTCTCATCACTGCTTTCTCCTTTCGGCAGATCAGTTTCCCAAGATCGTCTTTTCACTCCAGCATCAGCTTGTTTGGTCCCTCTCCATAACGCGCTTTCCAGACAGGATACTCTTCCCGAAGAATACAGTAGCAAACGTCGTCCATCACCGCGCCATCCATGCGGCGGGTGCCGTGATGGATGGTTCCCTCATATTGAAAGCCGCATTTTTCAATGACACGGCGAGAGCGCTGATTTGCGGCAAAGTGGCTGATCCCCAGCACATCCACCTTTTCCTTTTCAAAGGCTCTTTTGATCATCGCACAAAGGGCCTCGGGCATATATCCCATGCCCCAGCTCTCCCGGCGAAGCTCATAACCCACAGAAAGGCTTTTCACATGAAATCGCCGCATGTCAGACTGAAATTTGATGCGGCCGATCACCTCATTTGTCTCTTTCAGCACAATGGCAAAGCAGGAATCGTTTCTCATGTCCCGGCGAAAAAGCGCCATGGCCCGGTCCAAAGTCTGGAGGGGCTCGGCTCCCGCCGGAATCATCACCTCAGACTGGGACATAAAAGAGCTGTAAGCCTTGAAGTCCTCTTTTTCCCACCGGCGCAGAAGCAGACGCTCCGTTTCCATTTCTCCCCGTATCTTTTGCAAAAGACCCATAATGCTCACCTGAAATACTGATAAAATTGGCACTTGATCATGCCGTTATAAAGCTTGCGGCGCTTGTCCGCTCTGCGGCCGAAAAGCTTTTCAAATTCCTCGTTGGGCGAGATAATACCGTAGCTCCAGCCCCGCTTTTGACAAAACACCTTTCCCATGATCCCGGCAAGCTCCTCTGCTTCCTTCAGATCCATAAGGCGTTCCCCATAAGGCGGATTGCACACCACACAGCCGTACTGCTCTTCTGCTGAAAAACCGCGGATATCGCGGACAGCGGCCCGTACCGTTCCGCCGACCCCTGCCTTCTTCGCGTTTTCCAGCGTAAGGGCTACAGCGGCGGGATCGATGTCAAAGCCGGAGGCATGAAAGAAAATATCCCGGCGCACAAGATCCGCCGCCTTTTCTCTTTCCTGCTTCCACACCTTTTTATCGTGCTCCTTCCAGGCCTCGGCCTGAAAAAGGCGCTTTGCGCCGGGAGCCGTATTGGAAGCAAACAATGCCGCCTCAATGAGCAGCGTGCCGGAGCCGCAGAAGGGATCGATAAAATTCCCGTCCGTTCTCACCCTTGCAAGCTTTACAAGCGCCGCGGCCAATGTTTCCTTTATGGGAGCCGCGGTGGATTCCCGCCTGTATCCCCTTTTGTGCAGGCCCTCTCCGCTGGTGTCCAGCATAACGCTGACACGGTCCTTCAAAATACGGAACCGGATCCGATGGGTGGGCCCCGTTTCAGAAAACCAAGCTACATGATGATACTGTTTCAGGCGCTCCACCACCGCTTTTTTTACAATGGACTGGCAGTCCGGAACGCTGTGGAGCTTGCTGGAAAGGCTGCTTCCCACAACGGGAAACGCGTCGTCCTCTCCGATAAAATCTTCCCAGGGAAGAGAGCGCACGCCCTGGAACAGCTCTTCAAAGCTTGTGGCCGTAAACTCGCCCAGCAGGATCAGGATCCGTTCCGCGCAGCGGCTCCACAAATTCGCTCTTGCCATAAGCCTTTCGTCTCCCGAGAAAAGCACACGTCCGTTTTCCGCTTTCACTTCCCGGCAGCCCATATCCTTCAATTCATCAGCCAGCAGGCCTTCGATCCCCATCAGGCAGGGAGCGCAAAAGATCATGTCTTCCTTCATATCATCATGTTTCCTTCCGAAAAAGAAGGGGAACGCTCCTGAGAGCTCCCCTTCTTCTGACCGTATTCTTTTTACCGCCGCTTTTGACCGACGGCCCTTCCCTTATCTGTCTTCGGGAATCAGCAGACCGTAACCGCCGCCACGGCGCTTATACACCACATTGATCTCCCCGCTTTCGTCACTGCGGAAAAGGAAGAATTCGTGGCCCATCATGTTCATTTGCAAAATAGCTTCTTCCGGCGTCATGACCTCAACAAAGAATTTCTTTGTGCGGACCAGGTCAAGCTCTTCGTCGGGCACGTCATAATAGTAATCATCGGCAAACTCCGCGTCGGGCGATACCTTTTTCAGCTTCTCCAGCCTGGTTTTGTTCCGGCGGATCTGTCTGCCCAAAGCGGAAATGGCGTTATCAAGAGCCTCGTTCATTTCTGCGGCGGTATCCTCCGCCCTATATATCATACCGCGCTGCTTTACGGTGATCTCAACTGTCTGTCTGTTCTTTTCCACTGTTACTGTAACAGTGGCTTCGGCGTCCTCATCGAAGATCCTGTCAAACTTGGCAAGCTTCCTTTCCACAAGCTCCTTGAAATTGTTTCTCAGATTTACCTTTCTTCCAATCGTATTGATCTTCATGGCATGTACCCGCTGTCCCCTCTGAGACAGCTTTCCTTTCGCCAAAGTTTTGGGAAAGATCTCCCAACGCTATTTTAGCATAATGCCCAAAATAAATCAAGAAAAATATTTCAAATTGTTGCGGTTATATGGCGAGTTACATGGCAGCCCACATTGACAGCCACAGGAAGCCCGGCTATATGGGTCGGAAAAGCTTCAATATTGACTGCTAAAGCGGTCACATTGCCGCCGAAGCCCTGAGGACCGATGCCGGTTTCATTGACCGCCCTGAGAATCTTTTCTTCCAGATCCGCATAGAAGGGATCTGGATTTCTGACAGAGGTCTCTCTGCACAGAGCCTTCTTCGCGAGAAAGGCACACTTTTCAAAATCGCCGCCTAGTCCCACGCCCAGCACTACGGGAGGACAGGGATTCCCGCCGGCGATCTTCACGGTCTCCACCGCAAAATTGACGATATCCTCCGGACCTGCCGCGGGCGTAAGCATTTTCAGCCTGCTCATATTTTCGCTTCCAAAGCCCTTCGGCGCCACCGTAAGCCTCAATTTATCTCCGGGAACAAGGCGCGTATGGATCACGGCGGGGGTATTATCCCCGGTGTTCTTCCGCCTGAGCGGATCCTCCACCACAGAGCAGCGAAGCAGGCCGTTTACATATCCTTCCCCTACCCCGCGGTTTACGGCAGCTTCAAAATCGCCCCTGATATGAACTTCCTGGCCCACTTCCGCAAAAACCACCGCCATGCCGGTATCCTGGCAAATGGGGATCTTCATTTCCCTTGCCATGTCCAGGTTCCTGCAAAGGTCGCACAGAATTGCTTTTCCCATGGGGTCCTGTTCCCTGTCCGTGCTTTCCCGGACCGCTTTTTCCAAATCAGATGGCAATTCCCGGTTTGCCGCAATGCAGGCTTTGCTGACTGCCGAAGCGATCTCTTCCGCTGTGATCTCCCGCATGTGATCCTCCTTGTTATAAAGAAAAGACCCCAAAAGGGCCTTTTCCGCTTTCTACCACCGACGGTGGGAGCCTGTTAGGTTTTTTTACCGGGGCTTTGATCCACCCGGCAAAAGGACTATTTCTGCCCTCTGCGGGAAGAACCCTTGCGGATCTCCAGCCCGTTGCGCTTCAGGTCAGACATCTTTTCATCGCTTGTCTGCTTAAAGCGTGACATCATATCTTCAAAGCTGCCGCTGTCGTTCCGGCGGCTCTGCCACTCGAAATCTCCGGGCCTGCCAGGACTTGGCTGAGGCGCGGGACGCGGCGCTCTGGACGGTCTCGGCCCCCTGTGCTGATCCCGCTGGAAGCCGCCCTCCGGCCTCCGGGGCTTGTGCTGCTGCTCTTCCGGCAAAGCTTTCTTAATGGACAGGCTGATTTTCCCCTGTTCGTTGATCCCGAGGACCCGAACCTTTACCTCCTGCCCTTCCGTGAGAAAATCCTTTATCTCATTTACGAACGTAGGCGCGACCTCTGAAATATGTACCATACCGGTCTGTCCATCTTCCAGAGTTACAAACGCACCAAATTTGGTAATCCCAGTTACCTTGCCTTCGTAGACCTCTCCAACCTCAAGCTGCGTCAAATGCAATATCCCCCTCGGCTTTTCCGCCTTTCGGCCTTTCATCTATAGACAGGGTCAGTCTCCACCGCCCACATCTACAAAAACACGTTCACCCGGCTTAGCGTAGTCCAGCTCTTCCCTGGCCTTCTTTTCCGCGTACCCCTTGAGCCCTTCTTCATTTTCCAAAGAGCCCACGGTTTCCTTGATCTCTTCGTTTCTGGCATCCTGCTGCGTTATCTGTGCCTGCAAAGCGGAAAGCTGTTCCCGCTTTTCCGCAATTCTGAACTGCCAGGAAACCAAAAGGACAAGGCCTGCCCCGGCAAGCAAAAGCAAAGCAAGCTTCAAAGGAAGAAAGCCCTTGCTCTTTTTCTCTTTTCCTTCACGCGCTGCTTCCTGCAACGGAGCCGCCTCCCTTCTCTTCCCGGGCCACATATGCCCTGTTCATTTCTTCTTCTTATTATAAACTGGTCTACATAAGTTTTTCAAGTCTTTTTTGCTTGCTTTCCCCGCCTTTTTCCCTGTTTTTTCTTTTTTTTTCGCCGCTTTCCGCCTTTTTGGAAAAAACCTGGCTGCAAACCGGCTGAAAAGACCTTCAAAAAAGCGATGGACGCGAACGCAAACGCTTCTGATCAGGCGGGCAGCTCCTGCCGTAAACGGGCCCAAAGCGTTTATCGCCGCCCAACCTCCGAGAATCTGGAAACAGACCTGAAAAAGCCGCAATCTTCCATGCTCCACTGCCAAAGCGCAAAGAAATGCCGCCACGGCACAGAAGCAGCAGTAAAAAAGGTCCAGCATCGCGGTGGCCAATTTTCCCAGATGAAAAGCTATCCGAAAGCTTTGAAGCAGCAAAAAAAGGCAGCCTAAGGCCGCCCCCGCGGCAAGGCAGAAAAACAGGACCTCTACCGCCCGGATCATTTAAACAGACGACCGATCCAGGACAGAGCCGGTCTTGACTCTGTGTATGAGATCGCAGTCAACTTCCCTGTTACAAGCATATCCCCGGTCTCGGCATTCAGAGACTCGATATGCAGCGATTCTCCCTTTAAATTGAGCTGGCCTATCTCCGTTTGGGCCGTTATCAGCTCGTCACTGAAAAAATCCACCCGGCTGATACCTGCGGCGGAAAGCCTTTCTCTCTGGTCCACCGTAAGTGTGTGCCTTTTCCCGGATCTTTGTTGCTCTGCCATACGCGCCATTCCTTTCTCTGCCGGGAAAAATCCCGTTGTGAAATGGATATGCCGCTTTTTCACAAATCATTCTTCCAGCATTCGATAAAGCTCTGATGCCTCTTCCTTTTTGGCATACTCGGCAACGGAAAGGACCTCTGCCTTCAAAACCCGTTCTCCAAGCGAGATTTCCAGCACATCGCCGGGCTTTACCTCATAAGACGCCCTGGCTGCTTTGCCGTTTACCATGACCCTTCCGGCGTCGCAGGCCTCGTTTGCCACGGTACGGCGCTTGATGAGCCGGGAAATTTTCAGGTATTTGTCCAGTCGCATAAAAACCACCTTTCTTTCCGGGAATAGTTTGCCCGGAATAAAAAAAGCGGACTCGGTTTTTGCCCGAGTCCGTTAAAAAAACGAAACTTACTTGTTAACGCTGTCCTTCAGAGCCTTGCCGGCCTTAAAAGCAGGGGCCTTGGAAGCAGGGATCTTGATGACCTTGCTGGTACGGGGATCACGGCCGGTGCGGGCACCGCGGGCACGAACCTCAAAAGTACCAAAGCCAACCAGCTGAACCTTATCACCCTTTACCAGAGCATCGGTAATGGAGCCGATAATGGCATTAACAGCAGCATCAGCGTCTTTCTTTGTAATGTTGGCCTTTGCAGCCACTTCTGCGATCAATTCGGTCTTGTTCATTGGGATTACCTCCAAAAATTTTTCTGCGGCTTCTCTTTTACCCGTAAATCGCGCCGCCTGAAACACGGATGCTTTCTCGGAAATCGACTCTGAAAGCTAAGAACGTATGAATCATATCACATCCATCCGCATTTTTCAAGCGTTTTTGCAATTTTTTGTCCTTTCGGGAGCATTTCCATGTCCCTTTTCTCCACTCCGCCTATCAAAATCAGCAAAATCACGTAAAAAGCCACCCCAAACACGATGGCAGCCGCCAAAGCCGCGAATTCCGCCGGCCTTCCCTGAGGCAGCACCAACGTTAGGCCCCGGAAGGCCACATGCGCGCCGAGCCCGCAAAGGAGGGCGCAGCAAAGAGGCTTCAAAAACAACTTCCTTCCAAAAACCGGCGCGCCAATGACCCGCCGCAGACAAACGAACTGGGAAACAGCCAGAAACAGATAGCAGCAGAAGGTGCCCACAGCAGCTCCGTAAATGTTTATTTCCGGTATCCCGCAAAGGGCCCAGTTGATCATTAGCTTTACCGTCATGGCGGCCACAAGCAACTTTACGGGCAGGTCGGCCCTTCCCACCGCCTGCAGCATACTGGAAAGGGGAGCGCACATAGCCGCGGCCAGGGAAGCGATCCCTAAAATGGAAAGCACGTTTCCGACGATGGGAGAAGACAGGTCGTTTCCGTACAGCACTCTTACGATCGGCTCCGCCAACGCGCTCAGCCCCATACCGGCCGGGAAGCAGAAGAGCGCAGTCACTCTGGAAACGGAATCCACCTTTTCCCGCAGACCTTCCCGGTCGCCCTTCGCCCAGGAGCCCGTCACCGCGGGCAGAGCGCTGATCCCCAAAGGCTGTGTCAGCGCGGGGACCAGCAGATAAAGCGTCATGGCCATGGTGTAGCAGCCATAAAGGAAGGTGGGGATCGAGCCGGGGTTTTCCAGGTAAATCGAAGGGATCATCCCGGAAAAGCCCGCAAGCAGCCTTTTTCCTGAATGCTCCAAAACAGTCCCAAGGCGGCTTTGCAGGAACGTGGCATCAATCAGCCCCGCCACATTCGTGGCTATGGAGCCCAGGGCAATGGGAAAGGTGATCTTCATAAGCCGCTTTACAGTAGCGCTCCTGCTCCTTGCCGCAGGCGCTGTTCTGTAAAGCTTCGGATCGACTCCGTCTCCCTTTACCCTGTGATGGAGGACCAGAAACATAAGGGACGCCGCCGAACCCAGAGTGACGCCGATCACCGCTGCCGCTGCCGCAAAGGAGAGGATCAAAAACCTTGCCTCGTCAGGCGAAGAAGGACACAGGGAAAAGACCGTGCCCAGCAGCGCGTATTCCTCCGTGCGGGAAGAGATCACCCAATGGCTCAGAGAAAGTCCCAGCAGCAGCTTTACAAGGGCCTCCGTCACCTCTGAGGCCGCTGTAGGGACCATGTTCTGCAGGCCTTCGTTATAGCCCCGGTAAACGGAACCCAGGCAGGCGAAAAGCACCGCGGGAGCCAATGCCAGCACAGGGGCAAGGCTCAATGGGTTTTCTATAACGTGAATACAGTAGAATGGCGAAACTGCCGTCATCAAAAGCATGCCCAGCCCGCCGATAGCCAAAAATACGGGGAACGCGACCCTTTTGATCCGCCGTACATCTTTCCATCTGTCGAGTGTCCGGCTTTCAGACACCATCCGCGATACCGCCACCGGAAACCCGGCGGTCGCCAGGCTGAACACCGGGCCGTAGAAGTGATACGCCACGTTAAAAAGGCCGATGCCGTATTCGCCGATCTCATACTTTAGCGGGATCTTGAACAAAGCCCCGATGATCTTTACCACAGCCATACCGGCTGTAAGGATCAAAGCTCCGTGCAGGAAGCTCTGCTCCCTTTTTCCTGCCGTCGTTTCTTTTTTTCTCAAAGCTACCCTTCCTCACATGATTTTTTCCGTGTTCTATAGATATGTGCGAAAACGACGTCTTATTTTCGTTCCGGCGGTGCAAAAAAAGAGACGGCACGACCGAAGCCATGCCGACCCTAACGATCCATAATGATAAGCGACAGGACAAGGGCTTATTCGCTCTTCTCCTCATCGCCGCCGAGCTTTGCGCCGCAATTGCTGCAGAACTGAGCTGCAATGGGGCTCTGCTTGCCGCAGTTGGGGCAAACCACCTTGTTCTGCTTATCGACCAGCTCCTTGCTGACAGCGGCATGCTGAACCTTGAGATCATCGATCTCGGCCATTTTGCCTACGGCCTCTGCGTCTTCCGCCAGCTTTTCGCGGCAGGTCTCGTACACATACTGTCCCAACGCCTCATAGCGCTTGCTGATCTCAGAATTCAACTCGGCCTTGCTGATGCGCAGCTTGGAAGCATCCACAATCTGACCGGCCTTTTTGCCTACAGCCTCAGCAGCGGATTTTGCGTTTATGACCACATCGTCCAGAATTCCCATAACGGTATTCCTCCTTCTAGTCCTTTTTAGGCGGTCTCGTTTCATAAAATGACTTTACAAACCTTTCCGCCTTTGGTTTCATTATACAACAAAAATTGGGAAAGTAAAGGGAAAATCCCTTTCAAAAGGCTTAAAAATCCCTTACATGGCTTTTTTAAGTGGAGCAGGATCCTCCCAGAAATTCCCGCAGCATGGAATTTTCCGGCACCAAAGCCGAATCGATGGGCTCAAAGCGCATCAGGCGGGATTCCAGATCCCTGGCCTTGCGATAATTCGGGCTGTCCGAAGCAATCTCGCGCAGAAGAGGGATAGCTGCCGTACGCAGCACGCAGGGCTCGTAAATATGGATGGAATTCACGGTGTAATCCGCGCTCAGACGGTAGGGGCGGATATATCTGTCCTCCCCCACCTCCACCTCAGGCCACATGGAGATGGTGCGGTCCGCCGTGGTGCTGCGGAACTGAACGTCCCGCACGATCCGGCGCACCAACCGCAGATCCATGGGAGAAATGACCTCGCCGTTGGCATCCTTGATCTGCTGCTTCACGCTTACATAAAGCTTGAGACAGACATTCCGGGGAAGGCCGCCGGTAAAGAGGGGATTCAGCCCGTGTATCCCTTCAACGATTACAATATCCGAAGACCCGATATCATATTCACGTTCCGTTTCCTCCGGGCGTCCCAGAGAAAAATTATAGGTGGGAACATAAAGCTTTCCTGTCTTTATGGCAGCGTTCAGACATTCCTTTATCTTCTCCTCGTTCAGGGCCTCTACCGACTCATAATCATATTTTCCGTTGGGAAGCATCGGAGCAAGCCCCGCGCCGCGGTAAAAGTCGTCAAGGGATATGATATGGGCTTTCCTGGAAAACTCGGAAAGATAGGCCTTCAGCAGGTGAGCTGTGGTGGTTTTGCCGCTGCTGCTGGGCCCGGCCAGCATGATAAGGCGCACCGTGTCATGCTGCTCGATCACATTTCTCGCGATATTGCGCAGACAATCGCGGTAAGCGCCCTCCACCTCATGGATCATGCGCTTCGGGTCGCTGAGGGCTGCATCGTTTATCTGCTCCAAATGATTGATATACTTTACGTATCCGCTGGCAAAATTACTCATAGAATCGGCTGATGGCCTCCTTTCTTTTCAAAAGCTCTTCGTATCCGGAAATATATTCGTAGGGATATTTGAAGTTAAAAACTCTTTCCAGACGGGGACTGCCCGGCTTTTTCAGCTTTGTCACCGCTCCTGCTCCGCAGGCCAGCACCGTATCGGACTCATCCATGGTATAGATATTATATCTGCAGGCAGAGCCTGGCCTTGCCCAGCCGGTATTTTCCAGATTTCCCGCCATCCTTGTCTGGCGGTACAGGTAATAGGGCTCAAAGCCCTCCTCTGTCAAGCGACGGATAGAATACTCTACCATGGCGGCAGTCTCATCCCTGCGCATGTGCAGAGAAAGCTCCCGCTCGGTACGGTCTTCTCCTGATACGATCCGTGCCGAACGCTTCAGCGCCAGGGAATGAACGGTTATATTCGCGGCCCCGAGCCCGATAACGCCGTCCAGAGTATTCACAAAGCCTCGCAGATCGTCGCCGGGAAGGCCCACAATAAGATCGGCGTTTATCTCCTGAAAGCCCATGGACTCTGCCAGGGCAAAGGCATCGAAAACATCCTGAACGCTGTGCTTCCTTCCGATGTTTTTCAACACTTGATCGGAAAGAGACTGGGGATTGATGCTGATGCGGGTAACACCCGCCGCTTTCAGCGCCAAAAGCTTCTCCCTGTCTATGGTATCGGGTCTGCCAGCTTCCACAGTAAATTCCGTACAGCGGGAAAAATCAAACTGCTCCCAAATCTTTTCGCAAAGCCGGGAAAGCTGGGAAGCGGACAGTGTGGTGGGAGTCCCCCCGCCGATATATGCGGCACACAGACGGAGACCCAAGGAATCCGCGATATGGGCCGTAGCTTCTATTTCCCGCAAGAGCAGCTCAAAATAGGGCTCCACCAGCTTTTTGGACTGCTCCACGCTTTGAGAGACAAAGGAGCAGTAGGAGCAGCGGGTCGGGCAGAAAGGGATGGAAACATACAGGCAGAAATCCTTCGGCGTCAAAGCGCTGACAGCCGGTTCCTGAGCCCGCAGCACCCGAAGGGCAAGCTCCGCTTTTTCAGAGCTCACATGGCACCTAGTCTGAAATTTCTCTTTTCCCGCCATTTCCCCCAGCTCTTCGCAATACTGCCGAAGAAGCTTGACAGGGTGAACACCTGTCAGCATGCCCCAGGCAGGGGTATAACCGGTAAGCTCTTCCAAAGCCCGGTACAGAAGGTCTGTAAGCCTGTATTCGGCAATGCTGTCCGCACTGTCAGTCCGCTCGAGAGTTTTTCCATTAGAAGATACCCGAACCAGATATTTGTATGAACCCTGCAGCGGTTCTATGACAGTTTCAGCCCAAGGCTCTTCCCCATCGGGAGTGAAAGAGCCGTCTCCCGGGACGCGCACCGGGCTGTAGGGAAAAAACAGGCGGCATAGATTTTCGCATTCGAATCTGAACGAATGGCCTGTAAGGATAAGAAGCACGGGTACACCCCTTTTTAGCGAACCGTAATGGAGGGCCCACGGAAAATCGGAAGGGAATCAGGAACGGTCAATGGAAATAACGCCGGGGATCTTCATCAGCCGGTCGATAATGCTTTGCAGCTGCGGCAGGCCATTGATGGAGATCGTCGCGGAAATAAAGGCGTTATCGCTGTTGCGCTCCTGCCTGGAATTCAGAGAATGAATGAAAATGCGCATATTGGAAAGCTGCTGGGTAACATCGGCCAAAAGGCCGCCCCGGTCCACCGCCACAATATGCAGCGTGGATTTAAAATCATCCTTTACCTCGCCCTCCCAGTGGGCACTGACCCAGCGCTCCGGCTCCGGACAATCGGCAAGGTCTGAAGGGACGTTGGTGCAGCTCCGCTTGTGAATGGACACGCCGAAGCCCCGTGTAATAAAGCCGATGATCTCATCGCCGGGCAGCGGGTTGCAGCAGCGGGAAAACTTGATGAGGCAGTTATCCATGCCGTCCACCAGGACGCCGCCCGCGGCCTGCCGTTTGCTGTCGGAGGCAGGTGCCGTGCGAATAACGGGAGCAGGCTGTTCACTGCCCGCCGCTTTCGTAAGCCGCGTGTATTCCTCGCGGATCCTGGGAAGCACCTTCCAGAGCTGGATCCCGCCGTAACCCACGGCGGCGTAAAAATCATCCGAGGTGGTACAGCTGTACCGCTTTCCGATGCTTTCCAGCATGAAATCCATGAGCCCCGGGACCATGGTAACGCCGCTGCGCCGGAATTCGCGCTCCAACTCAGCTTTTCCCTCAATGATATTGTCTTCACGCTTTTCCTTTTTAAACCAGGCCCTGATCTTATTTCTGGCCTCGCTGGTACGCACCAGGGTAAGCCAATCGCGGTTCGGACCCTTCCCCACCTCCTTTGTGGTCAGGATCTCAATGATCTCACCGGTTTTTACCTTATAATCCAGGGGGACGATGCGCTTATCCACCTTGGCCCCTATCATCCGGTTGCCAACGGCGCTGTGAATGGCATAGGCAAAGTCGATCACCGTAGAACCCATGGGCAGGTTGATCACATCCCCCTTGGGCGTGAAAACAAATACCTCCTCAGGCATGAGGTCGCTTTTGATGGAATGGACCAGATCGGTAACGTCTTCGCTTTCCTCCTGATTTTCAAGCATCTGCCTGATCCAGGCAAGGCGGTCGTCCAGAGCATTGTTATCGGAATCCTTTGCGGACATGCCCAGCTTATACTTCCAGTGGGCGGCAATGCCGTATTCCGCAGTATGGTGCATTTCCCAGGTGCGTATCTGCACCTCAAAGGGAACGCCCGTCTTGCTCATCACCGTGGTGTGGAGAGACTGATACATATTGGGCTTGGGCATGGAAATGTAATCCTTGAAGCGGTTCGGCAGGGGTTGAAACATATCGTGGATCATGCCGAGCACGTTGTAGCAATCCTCGATGGTATCCACGATCACGCGGACCGCAAAGACGTCGTAAATCTCTTCAAAGCTTTTGCCCTGTATGAACATCTTCCTGTAAATGCCATACACGCTTTTTACGCGGCCTTCCAGATAAACGTTCGGAATGGAGACCTCGATGCGGTGACGTATCTGAGCCATGGTATCGTCCAGGAACTGCTTTCTGCTGACGCTGCGGCTTTCCAGATCCTGCTCGATCTCCTGATAAGCCATGGGATCAAGATACCGCAAGGAAACATCCTCCATGAATTCCTTGACCCTGCGGATACCGAGCCTGTGAGCGATCGGCGCGTACACCTCGATGCATTCCAGCGCTTTATCCCGTTGCTTTTGGGGAGAAACATATTCCAGAGTGGTCAAATTGTGCATACGGTCGGCAAATTTAATGATAATGACGCGAATGTCTTCCGCCATGGCCATCAGCATTTTGCGCAGGTTCTCCGCCTGCTGCTCCTCCCGGGAGGAATAGGGGATCTTGCCGAGCTTTGTAACACCGTCCACAAGATGGGATACTTCTTTTCCAAATTCCGAAGACAGCTGCTCCAGGGTACAGTCAGTATCCTCCACCACATCGTGAAGCAGCCCGGCCATGACCGATTCCGTATCCATGCCGAGACCCACCAGAATCGCGGCCACAGAAAGAGGATGAATGATATAGGGCTCGCCGGAGCTTCTGCGCTGGGGCCGGTGCTTTTCCTCAGCCAGGCGGTAAGCCCTGTTTATCCGTTCCTTATCGTATTCCTTTTCGCTGTCGGCAATGATCTTCTCCAATTCTTCATATGTGCTGATCTGCACTGCCAGTTGCATAAAGGCGTTCTCCTTCCGGACAAAAAATGAAAAACAGCTTTTGTTTCTATCCTATCAGCTTTGAAGCTTCCTGTATATTTCAGAAGCGAACATATCCACTTTTCCGGCGGTAGGCTTCAGCTGCACGCTGAGGATATCCCCTTGGGAAGAATATTCCAGAAGCCCTCTTTCCCCCATCATATCCAGGCATAAGAAAAGCTTTCCCAGATTGAAATTTCCGGTGCTGAGCGTGTTCAAAGCGGAAAAGGGGTGAAAATGTTCTCCGCGCAGAGACGCCAGCAAACGGTACAGAGCAGCCAGATCGTCCCTTGTGGGAGAAAGCAACCCCTTTTCTTCTGCCGAAAGCGTCTCCCCCCTGCGGAACTTTTCATATATCCTGTAAGAACGCAGGCATTCTTCCTCGCTGGGGCCCGACGGACGCTGATCGCGGACCGTTACAGTCATCTTCTCTTCTCCCCTGAATTCCCGCAGGTCCAGCGTGACCGCCAGATCGAGCTTATCCCCTGTATGGAAGGGGAAATCCCCGGGCTTTACGCCAAAGCGCATACAGTTTACAAAGGTCCCGTGCTTCTGAAAGGAGAGCCGCAGATGATTCCCGCCGCCCACCGGGACGATCTCACGAAGCTCCATACCGAACAGACCGAAAACAGGCTGGGCGTTGGCGCTGCCGAAGGGCTCCATCCTACGCAGGGCAATGGGAAGCTCCGACGAAAGGGAGGCAGGGTTCAGGCGGCAATCCAGATTCAATACCGGAACCGGCATTTCGGGGTAACGCTCCGCCGCGTAACGGTTTATGGCCCGGCTGAAGTCCTCTATCGTATCTGCCTTCAGGGTGATCCCCGCCGCCATGGGGTGACCGCCGAACCGTTCCAGGTAAGAGGAGCAGGCGGAAATCGCTTCGAAAAGAGAGAAGCCTTCCACGCTTCTGCCGCTTCCCTTGGCGTTTTCGCCGTCCTCGGAAATAACGATGCAGGGCTTTCCGTAGCGGTCTGTTATCCTTGCCGCCGCAATGCCGATAACACCGTGGTGCCAGTCATGACCGCTCACTACGATCACTCTGCTGAAAAGCAGAGAAGGATCTTTTTCGATTTTATCCATAGCCTCGGAAACGATCTCTGCCTCCACCTGGCGGCGGAGGTCGTTGTCGCTGCATATTTCCTCGGCCAGCAGGGAGGCTTCCTCATCCGATTCACAGCAGAGAAGCCGCACCGCTCTGTCAGGAGATCCCATGCGCCCTGTGGCATTCAGCCTGGGGATCACCGTGAAGGCAAGGCTGCCGGAGGAAAGCGCTGTTCCCGATGCGCAGCGCTCGATCAAGGCGTTGATGCCGGGGCGGCCGAACTGGCTGATGCTTCTGAGCCCGGCCTGCAGAACAACCCTGTTTTCCCCTACAACGGGCACAACGTCCCCTATGGTGCCGAGTGCGGCAAGATCCGCGTACTCTTCCAGGATCTCCTGAGAATTTCCGTCTTCCAGAGCGATCAAAAGCTTCAGCGCGACACCGGCGCCGGACATATCCTTAAAGGGGCTTTCGTCATCGGGGCGGTAAGCGTCCACCACCGCCGCCGCTTCAGGCAGGTGCTGCTGGGGCCGGTGGTGATCGGTGACCACCACGTCTATGCCAAGCTCCGCGGCCAGCGAGACCTCCTCCACGGAAGAAATGCCGTTGTCCACGGTGATGATCAGCTTTACTCCCTCGCTGTGAAGAGTTTCAACGGCGTTTTTATTCATGCCGTAGCCCTCTCCCTCACGCTGGGGGATATAATACATCACATCAGCCCCCACGGCCTCAAGATATGTAAACAGGATCGAGGTGGCCGTAACGCCGTCGGCGTCATAGTCGCCGTAAACAGCGATTCTTTCAAAGCCGTCTATTGCCCTGCGGATGCGGGACACAGCCTTATCCATATCCTTCATCAAAAAGGGATCCGAAAGCCGACCGCTGTTCCCCAGCATCACTTCGATCTGCTCCTCCGAGCGGATCCCCCTGATCTCCAAAAGCATGGCAAGGAAAAAAGGGACAGAATACCGCTCGGCGATCTGCGCCGCACGGTCCTTATCCAAAGCTGAGACCTTCCATTGTTTGAGATTCACCGGAACCACCTTTTCCCTTATAGCCTGAACATATATTGTACCATTGTTCTTTGAAAAGTGCAAGATGTAGACCGAGAAGAGTCGCGCAGGCCTTCTGCCCTGCCGTCACAGTCTGTCAGGCTTTCTCCGGCTGGGAGCAAAGGGCCTCGGCGCAGCGTATCCCGTCTACGGCGGCGGAAATGATGCCTCCCGCGTATCCGGCTCCTTCACCGCAGGGATAAAGTCCCTTTACAAGAGGCGACTGCAGGGTCTCGTCCCGCAGGATGCGCACCGGAGAAGAGCTTCTTGTTTCCGGGGCAGTCATCACGGCGTCACCGCCGTCAAAGCCCCTGAGCTGTCTCCCGAACAGCGGCAAAGCAGCCTTTATGGAGCGGAGCACAAAGTCCGGCAGGCAGTCCGACAGCGAAGCCGGTACGATCCCGGGCTCGTAGGTCGGCATAACCGCCGAAAAGCCAGTGGAAGGAATACCTTCCAGAAAATCCGCTACACGCTGAGCAGGCGCAAAATAGGTGCCTTCCGTTCTGCGAAAGGCGGCTCTTTCAATGCGACGCTGAAACTCCACGCCGGCCAAAGGCCCGCCCTCGCCGAAATCTCCCGGCGCCACGCCCACAAGAAGAGCTGAGTTGCTGTTTAGGCCGTCACGCTTCCAGCTACTCATGCCGTTTGTCACCACGCCGCCGGGCTCTGACGCAGCGCCGGTGACCGTACCGCCGGGACACATGCAGAAGGTGTAGACGCCGCGGCCGTCCGGAAGATGGCAGGAAAGCTTATAATCCGCCGCTCCAAGCGAAGGGTGGCCGGCAAAACTTCCGTACTGCGCGCTGTTGATCAGCGCGGCGGGGTGCTCTATGCGAACGCCCACGGAAAAGGCTTTTGCTTCCATGGGCAGACCCAGTTCCCACAGCGTTTCAAACATATCTCTGGCGCTGTGCCCCACAGCCAGAATGGCGCGGCTGCAGGGAATACTTTCCTCCGAGCCGTCAGAGCTGCGAAGCTCCACCCCCCGCAGGCTTCCGTCCTTCAAAAGGAACCCTGTTACCTTTGAGGAAAAGCGGACTTCTCCTCCCAGGGCAATTATTTTATTTCGGATCGCTTTTACCGTTTGGGGCAGGCGGTCCGTTCCGATATGGGGCTTTGCCTCCCACAGGATTTCCTCCGGCGCGCCAGCCTCCGCCAGTTCCTCAAGAACCTTGCGGATTCGGAGATCTCCCGTTCCGGTAGTGAGCTTTCCGTCGGAAAAGGCTCCTGCGCCCCCTTCTCCAAACTGCACGTTAGACTCCGGATCAAGCTTTCCGTGCTTCCAGAATTCCCGAACCGAGCGTTCGCGCTCCTCCACGGGAAGGCCCCGTTCCAACACGATGGGGCGAAGGCCGCACTGGGCCAGTATCAAAGCTGCAAACAGCCCTGCGGGCCCAAGACCTATGACCGCAGGGCGCTGGGAAAGCTTCCCGCAGGAAGGAAGTTCGTAGTGATAGGGCTTCTGAAGCTGTACTCTGGGATCCCGGAGCTTCGCGAGAAGTCTGTTTTCATCGCCGTCAACAGAGACGTCCGCAGAGCACACAAAGCAGATCTTATCCTTTTTCCGGGCATCCACGGATTTTTTTACGAGCCGCACTTCTTTCAGGGCTTCTTCAGAGATCCGCAGCCTTTTTGCGGCAGCCCGCTTCAGATCTTCTCCATTGAGATCCAGCCCGAGAGAAAGCCCGCTTATTCTCAGCATATCCCGTCCTCTTTTCCAATCGTTATACCCTGCCGGCGCTTTGCCCGGCTGCCATACCGGTGATCCAGGCCCAATGCAGATTGTAGCCGCCGCAGTCGCCGTTCAAATTCAAAAGCTCTCCGGCAAGAAAAAGGCCGGGGCATTTTTTCGATCCCATGGTAAAGGGATCAACTTCCTCCAAAGGAACGCCGCCCGCGGTACACTGGGCGTCCTCAAAGCCGACGGGGCCGGTTATCGGGATCCGCAGGGCCTTGGCCGTTTTCACGGCCCTTGAAAGCTCTTCGTCGCTGAAAGAAGAAATGCTTTTCTCCCGGTTTATTTTCGAAAGCTTGATAAGCTCCTGCCCCACCTTCAGATTGAGGAGACCTGAAAAAAGCTCACTTGCCGGAAGGGCAGGCCGGTTCTTCTGAAGCTTGTGCCAGAAATCCAAGATCTGCTTTTCCTCCCATTGCTCAAGAAGATCCAGTTCTACCTCCCAGGGGCCTTTTTCGCTTAAATAGGAGGACAAATTGAAAATGCAGATCCCGGAGATCCGTTCTTCTCCGAAGATCACCTCTCCGCTTTCCTCCGAAAGCTTTTTCCCATCGGAATACAGAGCGGCCTTTGCTTTGCAGCGGATCCCTTTTAGAGACCGGCAAAGCCTGCTGGCGGACCTAAGCGGCACAAGAGCCGGAGAAAGGCGCGTTACACTATGCCCCAGGGACTTTGCCAGCTCGTATCCGTTTCCGGCGCAGGAATGCTTTGAGGAAGCTGCGCCGCCGGAGGCCAAAATGCAGCGCCTTGCCGAGATCCCCCGACCGTCGCTGCTTTTCAGATAAAACAGGTCCTTTTCTTTTTGAACGGAGGAAACCTGAAAATTCCAAAGCGTTTCCACCCCCGCCTCCTCACAGGCGCTCCACAGAAGCCACAGCACAGAGGCGGCCTGCAGGCTGTTGGGATATACCCGCCCTTCGCCGTCAGGCCTGCAAAGAAGCCCCATGCGCTCAAATTCCGCTATCACCTTTTCCGGCGGAAAAGCGGAAAGCAGCGGCCCCGCCTCCTCCACATCCCCGTGATAGTTCTCAGGAGAAACGTGAAGATTCGTCAGATTGCATCGGCCGTTTCCCGTGGCAAGCAGCTTTTTGCCGGGCTTTTGATTGCCGTCAAGCAAAATAGCGGAAACAGGCTTCCCGGCCTCCTTTTGACAGCAGGCCGCCTTCCGGGCAGCCATCAGACCGGCGGCCCCGGCGCCGATCACCGCAACCTCATACCGTTCCATATCAAATCACCAGCCCCAGTACACCGTAGGACAACAGGCACATGATCACATCCGCGATAAGTGTCCCCAGGGCAACGGAGATCATGGCAGACTTGAAATCCATTTTCATAAGAGCCGCCGCCAAGGAGCCTGTCCACGCACCCGTACCCGGCAGGGGGATCGCCACAAAGATCATGAGGCCCACCAGCTTATAACGGTTGATCTTATCGAATTTGCTTCTTCCCTTTGCTTCCAGACGATCCACAAGTTTTACAAAGCGGGTGTTTCGCATCCAATCAAAGATCTTATTGATAAAAAGCAGGATAAAGGGAGTAGGAATCAGCGTACCTGCAAGGCAGATGAAGAACGCTCTCAGCATATCGACGTTCAGCAGCTTTGCCGCCAGGATCCCTCCTCTCAGCTCGATCACAGGCATCAGGGAAAGCGTAAATACCGTAAGCTCCGGCGGGATCGTGTTTTGAAAGAAATTTACAAGGGCCTGTACAATATGCTCCATCCTTACATCTTGTCCTTTCAGAAGCGTGTTCTTCCGCACCTCCGCAGAGCCGGCCGACACAGCTTCTTCCCTTTCCGAGTTATTTTTCCGTTTCTGTATAGCTTTTCCCATTTTACAGGAAATTCCCGGCAGGATATTTCCTGTCGGGAATTAAAAGCAAAGGAATTCTTAAAGAGGCAGGGCCAGAAGGCTCTTATCTCTTTATCTCACGGGAATAGAGCTCTTTGCCGTCAACATCCACCAGGCGGAAAACGATGCTGGGATCCGGCTCTTCCACCGCCAGTTCCAACACGGCGAGCAGTTCCTTACACTGGCCTTCGAGCTGAATGACCGCTCCGTCAAACGCCTTGACCAGCGCGTCGGTGTCAACAGCGACAAGAAGGTCATATTCAAATATCATGGAATTTCCCTTTAATATCAGTGAGAAATTGGCACCCTCGGAATTCTGGTTTACAGCGTCTGCAACTGCCTGGATATTGGCCTTACCCTCTTCGGTTTTTCCGTATTCTTCAAGATTTGCGTATTTTTCATCAAAAGGCGCTGTCTCTACGGTCGTTTTCACAAGCACACTGTCAGCAGAGCTGAATACCTTGGCCACCTCGCAGCGCTTTGCGGTCTTCCGGGGAAGCAGATATCCATCTGCGCCGTTTATGATTTTCTTGGAAACAGCCCATTCCATAGCCGTTTTCGCCCAGGAAGAAACGGAGCCTGCATCGGGGAAATCGGCAAGCACGTTCTCTCCGGAAACAGCGGTATCGTTCCCTGTGGCTATAGCGTACTGATAAAGCATAACCGCCATCTGCTCTCTGGTGATACTTTTTTCAGGGGAAAACCGGTCTTTTCCAACGCCTTTCACAATGCCGGCAGCACTGGCCCACTGGATGGCCGGGGAATACCACTGGGAAGCATCCACATCGACGAACCTTGTGGCTCCCTTCCACAGGTCCTCTTTATAATTTTCGGTCTTATTGGAAAGCACTTTTACAAACATTGCCCGGGTCATGGCGTTGCCCGGGGAAAAGGTATCCGGCCCGGTGCCGTTGAACAGGCCCTGTTCCGCCACATAATTCACCGCGTCATAATACCAGGCACCTTCGGAAACATCCGAGAAGCGGCCTGCGGCGGAGGCGGGCATGGCAAGTGCCGAAACGAACAGAAGCACTGATGTGAGAAGGGCAAGCACTCTTTGGTTCCTTTTGAACTTCATAGTCTGAACTTCCTCCTTAGCTTTTGACCGCTCCCATACAGCGGCTGATTCTATTACTATTATACTTCAAAAATGGAAAATGGCAAGACAAAACGCCCGTTTTCAGAACACATTCCTCCCTTTTCATGGCTTGCAATGCTTTCCTCTTCTGTAGTATACTTGCATATACAGTGGGGAGAAAAAGTGGATCCTGAAACATTGCTGAACCGGAAAGTTGAGCGCTGCAGGGCGCTCTATGAAGAATATTCCGATGATTCCTGGTCTTACAGCTACCATGTCCAATGGGAAGCTGTGGCTGAATACGCGGAAAAGCTTCGCAGCGGCATGACTCCGTCAGAGCTTTTGAAATTTCTGCGGGCAGAGCTGCCCAAATTGGAGCAGGAAGCCCTGAAGTAGGAAAGCTCTCCGACCTTTGACTGGTACGATGAGCATTATCGCGCTAAGCTGCTTATTGGATGGGTTGACGCCTGCAAGACTGTCACCAGGCTTCTGAAATCGTACTTATCCGAGCTCTGAAAGGCTTCCGAAGGTATATCCCGCTTCTTCCCATTTTGAAAGGAGCTCATCCAGGATATCGCCGTTTGTTTTGGAAGTGCTGTGAAGCAGCACGATAGCTCCGGGATGAACTCTCGGCAACAGCTTTTGAAAGGCCTCTTCCTTTGTGGGCTGATCGTTTTCATACCAATCCACATAGGCAAGGCTCCAGAACACTGTGCGATATCCCATTTCCTGCGCCATTTTCAAATTGCTTTCACAGAATTTCCCCTGGGGCGGGCGATAGAGCTTTTCCATTTCCTTTCCGGTGATCTCCCGGTAAAGGGCCGCGTTTTTCTCAAGCTCGTTCTGAAAGCTTGCCTGATCGGAAATAGCGGACATATCCGGATGGCTGTAGGTGTGGTTACCAACGGTATGGCCTTCCTTTACCATGCGTTTTACAAGCTCCGGCTGTGTTTCAAAATAATTTCCCACCAGAAAAAACGCGGCCTTCACGTTATGCTTTTTCAAAGCGTCCAGGATCTTTCCTGTATTTCCGTTTTCAAAGCCCGCATCAAAGGTAAGATACAGCTTCTTTTCCGAGGTATCGGCACAGTAAAACGCATTATACTGCTTCAGATATTCGGCTGTGGCATTAGCCACAGGAGGCTTTCCCTCTTCCTGGAAGCTCAGGCCCCAGTTTGTGATCTCCCCGGAAGTGAACAAAGCTCTCCCCGGCCCCGCCGCCGTCCAGGTGATCATTCCGCACACCAGCAGCACCGCCAACGTGGAAACCATTACCGCCTTGCGCCGTTTCAACTGCTTTAACAGCTCCTTCATCCGCTTTCCGCCCTTTCGCTTTTGCCGGAGCGTTCCCGAAAAGACCGTCCGGCAGCTTCTTGTTTTCTCAATAAATATGCGGAAGCGGCGGAAGATAGCACGCCTGAAGCCGTGCTCCGTATGAAATTCTTAAGATATTTCTTTTTATGATAGTAAGAAAGACAGCGTATGCTAATCTCAAACTGGAGGGTATTTTCATGGAAACTTCTGAAAAGAAAAACATTCTTGTTGTGGATGATGACAGAGAGATCGTCCGCGCTATCGCTTTGAACCTTGAAAGTGAAGGTTACACGGTTTTCCAGGCCTACGACGGCATGGAAGCGCTGGATATCGCTATGACAAAGGATATTCATCTCATCATCATCGATGTGATGATGCCGAAAATGGACGGTCTTTCCGCCATTATGAAAATACGGGAGCGGAAAAACCTGCCCATCATTGTGCTTTCGGCAAAAAGTGAAAACAGCGACAAGGTCATCGGCCTCTCCATGGGCGCCGACGATTACATTACAAAGCCCTTTAACCCCATGGAGCTGACAGCAAGGGTAAAATCACAGCTCCGCCGCTATGTCAGCTTGGGCGATATCAATTCCAGCAGCGAGGACACCATTGTAAACGGGCGCCTTACCTTTCATCTTGACGAACATGTCCTCTATGCCGACGGCGAACCGGTAAAGCTCACCGCAACGGAAACGAAAATCGTCGAGCTTTTGATGAGGAATCCAGGCCGCATTTTCCCCGCTGAGGAAATTTACAGCAAAATCTGGAACGAGTCCGCCTATTCCACGGAGAACACCGTAATGGTACACATTCGGCGGATCCGCGAAAAAATCGAGATCAATCCGAGCGAGCCGGAATACTTAAAGGTGGTGTGGGGCATTGGCTACAAAATCGAACGGCACTAAGATAGGACGTACAGATCTCTTCAAAGGGCTTGTTTCCTGGCTGTGCATGCTTTTTTCCTTCTGCGCGCTGCCGGTGATCATCATCTCCCTGATCGTCGTGCTTTTTAATCCGGATATTTCTCAGCAGATGGGACGCATCATGCTTCAAGCCAATACAGTATCAAGAGAGGAATTTCTGGGCATAGCCACCTGGGTACTTTGCGCGATCCTTTTATGCACTGCGGTACTGCTCCCGATTTTCCTGTTTCGCCGGGACCGGATGATGCTTACGGACATGATCGCCCGCGGTCTTTCCAAAATCTGGGTGGAAATAAAACTTGTTCTAATCATACTGGGCGTTGCCGCAACTTTCTCCTTTCTTGGCAGCAGCTTTGAAAGCTCCGCTTTTGCCATAAGCCTTATCGTTCTGATCACCTATTTTCTGTGTCTGGATATCGGGCGCAACCGCCGTTTCTTTTCTCATAATGTGATCCGTTCCCTGCTTCACCGCCTGAATGACTATAAAAACCTGCCCTCCTTTGAACGCAGGACCCTGAGAAGGCTTTATTCCTGTCTCGGTGTCATTGCCGGTGTGCTCGTTTTCTGCCTTCTTATACTGTTATGGATTAGCCGGGACGATTACTGGTATTACTACAACGGCTTTATTAGCAGGATCATGCTGCCGGGTGTTTTAATTTTCTCCGCTGTTGCCATCATCGGTACGGTCGCCTGGTATGTGCTTTCCCTCAAGCAGGACATGCGGGATTGGAACGAGCTGATGGCGCAGATCGCGGAAATGTACGGTGGAAACCTGGACGCGGTGAACCATGTGTCCCCCACCTCCAATCTTTATCTCTGCGCCATGCAGCTCAACATGATCCGTACCGGCATTCAAAAAGCCGTGGACGAAGGGATCAGGGCGGACCGCACCAAGGTGGAGCTGATCACCAATGTATCGCACGACATCAAGACCCCTCTCACCTCCATTATCAGCTATGTGGAGCTTTTGAAGAAAGAGCCTGATCTTCCGCCCCATGTGATGGACTATGTAAACACCATCTCAGCAAAGGCTGACAGACTGAGCCACATCGTACAGGACGTTTTTGACATTTCGAAGGCCGCCACCGGCAATATAAGCTTGGAGCTTGAAGATCTTGACATTGGAAAGCTTCTGCAGCAGACCTTTGCGGAAATGGGTGAGGTAGTGGAAAGCTCTTCCCTCACCTGGAGGCTGAACATTCCTGAAGCTCCGGTTCTTGTCCACGCGGACGGCCAGAGGCTTTACCGTGTGTTTCAGAACCTGATCCGCAACTGCATTCAGTATTCCCTGGAAGGCTCACGGGCCTATGTGACATTGAGCGCGCAGGAAGGGATCGCCCGTGTCACGGTGAGAAACATTTCCAAGAATGAGATCACCATGAACGGCGAAGACCTTACCGCCCGATTCGTTCGGGGCGACCAGAACCGCACCACCGAAGGAAGCGGACTGGGCCTTTCCATCGCGAAAAGCTTTACCGAAGCCTGCGGCGGCAAATTCAGCGTGCATACGGAGGAAGATCTGTTCACGGTCTCCGTAAGCTTCCCTCAGGTAATAAAAGCAGAAAAGCCTGTAAGTGCTCCTGTTCTTTCGGAAGGAGCAGTTGTTCCAGCCCCGCAGACCGCCACCGTTGCCGACACAGTTCCCGCCCCGGCTCCACAGGACCAGATCGAAGTCCCGGTTTCCGCAGACAGTTCTCCTGTTCCGCCTGAAAGCGCGGCTCCCGCCCCGCAGAATCAGAGCGCCGGATAAAAAATCTGCTAAAAAAGAGAAAATTTTTTATTTCGTCCTTGACAATCTCCGCTTTTTGGATATAATAAATATTGCTGTTTTAACAGCTGGCATAAAGCGGTATTGTGTAATGGTAGCACAGCAGACTCTGACTCTGTTTGTCTGGGTTCAAATCCTGGTACCGCTGCCAAAAGCCTCGGGTTTAAAGCTTAAAACCGAGGCTTGTTTTTACGAGGTGTAGCGCAGTTGGTAGCGCGCCACGTTCGGGACGTGGAGGCCGCGAGTTCGAGTCTCGCCACTTCGACCAAAAATCGACAAGCCCCTGACGGTGCTTGTCGATTTTTACTTCTTCACTATTCACTCTTCCCTGCCTTTTTGTCCTTGTCCTTACTTTTATTGCCTTGCGACAGCAAGGCCACCACATTCTAGCATCTAGCATCTAGAATCTAAAGAGCGAGATTCTTCACTGCGTTCAGAATGACAGGTAAGGGAGGCTCAGAATGACAGGTAATAAGTCCTTTCACTCTTCCCTATCTCTTACAGTCAATTTTTGGTAAGTTATATTGAATAGTGAATAAGTGAAGGGCTTTCTTAATAACGACTCCATCTTTGAAAGGCGGAAAAGATAAATGGAGCTTTGGGATTTATACAATAAAAGGCGGGAATTGACCGGACACGACCTCATTCGAGGCGAGTCGATTCCGGAGGGCTTTTATCACTTAGTGGTTCATGTATGGATCCGCAACAGCAAAGGTGAATATCTGATTTCCCAGCGGAGCGCTGACCGCCCTACCTGCCCGCTCATGTGGGAGTGTGTCGGTGGATCTGTTATCAAAGGGGAAAACAGTTTAACCGGTGCTCTCCGAGAAACCCAAGAGGAAGTCGGGATATCTCTATCTCCGGGGAGCGGGAAACTGGTTTATTCCGTGGTTGGCAGAATTGTAAACGATATGAGGTTTCATGACATTTTGGATGTTTGGCTTTTTGAATATGACGGCTCTGCTTCATTGAAACAGGCTACCACCAATGAAGTTGCTCAGGCTGTATGGATGTCAAAAGCACAAATCAAAGATTTGTTTGATACCGGCAAGTTGGTTCCCAGTCTGAAATACTTTTTTGAAAAGACGGACACCTTTTCATGATTCCATAGAAATCTTGCCGGTTTTTTATTCTTGATCAAAACGCTTTATAGATTTGGAACATAAAGTATGGTGATGACATGAGGTCCAAATATATCCGCGCTGCAGCCGTTATTGCCGTTTTTTTCTTGATTTCGGCAATTGCTGCAGCCGCTCTTGTGTATAACGGTGTTATCCTGCTTAATAATCCATCGGAAGCCGAGTATCCCGTCAGAGGTGTGGATGTTTCCTCTTATCAAGGCGATATTGAGTGGCAAATTCTTTCTTCTCAAAATATCGATTTTGCTTTTATAAAAGCTACGGAGGGAAGCTCATATGTTGACCCTTACTTTATATACAATTATTCCGAAGCACAAAAATGCGGCATTTCCGTTGGGGCGTACCATTTTTTCAGTTATGACAGTAAAGGGCTTTCTCAGGCAAAGAATTTTATTGATACGGCAGCGCCCTTTGAAGGTATGCTTCCGCCTGTTATTGATCTGGAGTTTTATGGCGATAAAGCGAAAAATCCTCCAAGCAGAGAGGAAGTCAGACGCGAACTGAAAGATATGCTTTTGGCGCTGGAAGAACATTATGGGTTGAAGCCCATTATTTACGCGACTGAAAACTCTTATAACCTTTATCTTTCCGGAGAATATGAAGAATACGATATTTGGATCAGGAATGTACTGTCAAAGCCGAATTTACCCGATGATCGAAAATGGACCTTTTGGCAGTTCACCAACCGAGAAAGATATGAAGGTTATAAAGGAAAAGAAAAGTATATCGATGTAAATGTTTTTCATGGAAGCAAGGAAGAATTCTTATTGTATCCCAGATTTTGTTCAGATACCTGTAAGGGCTCAAATCTTTCATGATACTCTTTTCGTACTCTGCTGCCGTGTCGCTTTCTGTGCCGCGGCCTCTCGCCTTCCGGCGCGGGTGTTGTGTGCAGAAAACCATGGCTTTCTTGGCACACGCCCAACGCTGACCGAAGCGACAGCTGAAAACGGGTCAGAACGCCGTCCACCGGGCAGTTCACCCCTTTTTTTCCGAAAAAAGATATCTCTTTTGCAAAAAACCGAAAAAGCAGAAGTCAGCCTTTACGGCGGGACTTCTGCTTTTTTAAGCATGGCTCGAGCTTGGGAGAGGTGAACGTGTCCCTGTGAAGTCAACCGGCTGAGCCATAAGGTGAGAATGTTTTCACACCGACTCGGTCGCTGCCAGTCTTTCACGGTTAAAGGGCAAGGTCGTTCCTTTTATATGCAGCCACATAAAATTGTCTGCAAGACAAGGCTTTCTTTGTACACCAGGAAAGGCCGCCTGCTGCTACAAGACTCCTTGGAATTGAAAGTTCCACAAATGTATGATATACTGTTCCGCAGACGGCAGCTTGGAATTTGTGGAGGTGTCCGGAAATGGGAAACAACACCCTTTATCATGCATCACATACCCCGGGAATTCGAGTCCTTACGCCTCGCGTATCTACACATGGAAAATCATATGTCTATGCTATTGACAACCTGGTTACCGCGCTGTTGTTTGGTGTGCAGCATGACGATTTTGATTTTATCCTCGATGAAACCGAGGATGGCATACCGGAAGTATATGAATGCTACCCGGATGCGTTTATTACGGTGTATAAAGGAAAAGGCTGCTCTGTGTATGAATTGCGTGATGAAGGATTTCTGCGGGGAATGACAGCATGGGAGCCGGAGCTGGTCTGCGAGTCGGAAGTAGCCGTAGAAAAGGAAATCACGATCGATGATCTTTATATCCGGCTGCTGCGGGAACAGAAAAGCGGAAAGCTGATCTTACATCATTACACAGGCTCCGCAGAGTACCGGAAATTGATCTCGGAACACATCGTGGACCGGCTGATCCGTTTTGACGCTTTGGATCGTCTGGAAACGGATCAGAGATTTCAGAAGTATTACCAGCGGATCATTGACGCCCTGCGGCAAACCATGGATGGACATTTGTTGGAAAACGATACATGACAAGCGCCGGAAGCCATGGCTTTCTTGACGCATTTACACCCAGACTGGCAGGCCGGTAAGGCTTATTTGCAAAAACGGAAGGTTCAAACATGAAATGCTATACACAAGTCTATGTCATGAACAGTATGGAGGCTGTTGAAGCATACTGCAAAGCGTTCGGAGCAAAGGTGACCTTTGCCGTCATGAACGACTCCAAAACCGCCTATGAACATTGTGAGCTATCGGTGAACGGCGAAGGGATCCTTGCCGTTGCAGAAGCCTCCGAACCATATGACATAAACATGATCCACAAAATGAAACTGCAAACAATGACCTTTAACGCCTTTGAATTAGGTAACAATGACGCGGTCAAAAACGCGTTTGATGTGCTGAGCGACGGCGGCGTTGTTATTGAAGCAATTCACGAGCTGCCATGGAGCAAATACTGTGCCACTGTTATTGACAAGTACGGTGTATGCTGGTGGATCTCTGTTTGATCGACGAGACACGAAGTTGCCAGACAAATTTGTATTCAGGAGCAAACGGACGCTATGGAGATCAAGAGAATAAACACATATGAAGACGACAGGTTTTCAAAAAAGGCGCTCCTTCAGCACGGGTGCTTTCTTGTTGACGGTGCGCCTTACGAAGTTGAGATTATTTCCAAAACCGAAGCAGTGATAAAAGGCGCGGATAAAGCGTTTTTTCCGGCGGTGATCGATGAGTTCCGCTTTTTTACGCCTCATATCACCTGCTTTTATGACGACGCCGGAAATACGGTAAAAGCTTTTCCGATCAAAAAACTGATCAAGATTTCGCTGGAAAAGATCCAGCCGTCTCAATTCTATATTGACAAGGATAAAATCGCAGCCATCAAGAGCTTTATTCACGAGCCGGACGATATCGTGATCCAAGTTATCCCCTATGGGAAGGGGTTCATTTCTCTTGACGGACACACAAGGCTATACTATGCCGTTATAATGGGCTGGAACTATGTCTACGCAGTGGAAGAAGAATGCGACGACTGGGTGTACCGCTTCACAGATGAGGCGCAGAGACGAAGCATTTTCACTCCCAAGGATATGGCGCTCGTAAGTCATGAAGAATACGAAGAGAAATGGAACCGCTTTTGCGATGATTTTTTCGCGAACGCCGAGGAATAAAGACCGTATGCAAACAGATCTTTAACATCAAAAATGTAACGGAATATATCAAAGGCCCCTGGAGATCCCAGGGGCCTTGACTATATTACCAACATAGAAATCTTGACGTGTCGTTTGCTTATATCTCTTACATGATATCTTAAATCAGCCTACGGTCCTTCAAGGTATTATCATCTATACTGGCAGGTTTTCTTTTAATAGGTCATTTTCTTAAAAGAAATGTTCGTTTTCTGTTATCAGCCCATTGGCTTAAGTTTCCTTTTCCGGCACATCGTTGCTGTTCTTCTCATCCCGCCCTGTTTCGCCTTTCGCGCTACGCTTTTTTAAGCTATGAAAATGCGGGTTCAAAACAGGCCCGTGCCAAATCGATCAGTTAAACACTGCGTTGGGTTCAGAAACAGAACCTTCTTTCTTTTCTTTGTTATCTGCAGGCCGCGAGCCCGCAGGCGAACTGACACTGTGATTCGTTACTGTCCATTGGACTCACTCACCTTTCCCACGATTTTTAAGTTCCTCACGGATCCTTTGATCGACCTCGACCACTCATCTGCGCACCAGCCGTTTTCATCCGGTTTGGCGTTTCCATACTGTTTTCGGAAACACCGGCTACTTCCGGCCCCATAAGGATACTGCGTGATCCTTTTCTTCTTTATTCCATCTCTTTGACTATATTATATTCAGCATCCGAGAATTTGTCAATAGGTTTTTTGAAAAATTTTGAAAATTTTTATTGTTTTTGCTAAATCGGACAAAATCACGGTATTACGCTCCCAAAAAGGGCATATTAAGCTGTGTGCTCAGAAAAAAGCAGGCCTTTTCCCCATTTCATTTTCCTTGACTTTTTCCGGGGTTTTCAGTACAATAAAATCATCAAAGGAACTATAGCCCGGAAAGGAGCATACTATATGGATAATCAGTACGAAGCCGACCTCTTGACACTGATCGACGATGACGGCCAGGAGCATGAGTTCGAGATCATAGATGAACTTGAAAATGATGAGGGCCATTTCATGGCTTTGGTCCCCACCAAGCAGGATCCGGAAGACATTTCCACTGACGCTGAAACCTACTACATCTTTGAAGTAGTTGAGGAAGACGGTGAAGAAATGCTTCAGGAAGTGGACGATGACGCGCTGCTGGATAAGCTGGCAGAGATTTTTGAGGCCCGCTTCAACGAGGCCTATTATGACGCTCCGGAGGAATAATCCTCCACACACCCTGCCCGATTCGCGGACTGTGCACAAATAACCCTACACTCAAATCTCAGGGAATCCTGCTCCGTGTGCGGATTGCAGACCTCCCGGCCCGGCTTTGACCGGTACTGGAAGAAGGGAGCGTGAACCACGCGGGAGGGTACCCACCTGCTTTATCGTAGCAGGTTATTGAGAAGCACATTACGGTCGGGCGGGCTCTTTGCAAAAAAGGCGGAGAAAACTCCGCCTTTTTTAATTTTTTAATTTCCCGAATATCCTGCGTGAAAAAGCTCAGAACACATTGGGTAAACACATGAAATACCCAGAAAAACTTTTTCCTTTTTCTCTTGACAGAAAAGCGGAAAAATGAGTAAATAGTATCATAGGTCTTTAGTATTTCAGTGCAGGAGGATGATCTTCATGAGAGACGGAAAAGTTGCGGTAGCCATTGTAGGATGCGGCGGAATGGGCGGCGGACACGCGGTCGCAATTGCCACCGGAAGCGGCCAGGCCCTTTGGATGACTGACGGCTCAAAAGGCCGCGAACTGGAGCCCGGCGATACAGATCTGAAGCAGAAAATGGTTCTGGCCGGTACCTTTGACATCAAGGAAGAACGCCAGCAATGGGCCAGGAATCAAGGCTTCTATACATATGACAGCTTTGAGCAGATCCTCAGCGACGAAACGGTGGATGCCGTTCTGATCGCTACCCCCAACGACAGCCACAAGGAGCTTGCCATCCGCTCCATGCGCGCAGGCAAAAACGTGCTGTGCGAAAAACCGGTGATGATGAACAGCAAGGACCTGGAAGACGTTATGGAAGTCGCGAAAGAGACAGGAAAGGTCTTCTATCCCCGCCAGAATCGCCGCTGGGACAGGGACTATCTTGTGATAAAAAAGGTATATGATGAAAAGCTCATCGGTAATGTGTTCCATATTGAGTCCAGATATCAGGGCTCTCGCGGCATACCGGGTGACTGGAGGGGCATCAAGGAAAAGGGCGGCGGCATGATGTTTGACTGGGGTGTTCATCTGCTGGACCGCATCGTTTTGATGGTGCCTGAAAAGATCAAAAAGGTCTACGCTAAAATGACTCATGTGACAAACGATGAAGTGGACGACGGCTTCTTAATGAATATGATCTTTGAAAGCGGCATTACCGCCACGGTTGAAGTGGGTACCTGCAATTTTATCACCCTGCCGAACTGGTATATGACAGGAGATCAGGGCACTGCCGCTATTGCCGATTATAAAGATGAGGGCCGCATGGTTCGAGTGCGCAGCTGGGAAGATAAGGACGCCACCCCCATTCTGATGGGCGAAGGGCTTTCCAAGACCATGGCCCCGAGAAACAGCGACTCTGTAGAAGAGCTTCCTCTTCCCTATGAGCCATACGACAGAAATCAGCTCTACTCCAATTTCTGTGATGTAGTGACCGGAAAGGCAGAACCGCTCATCACCTGTGAAGAAGCGCTCCGCATTCTCCGTTTGATGGAAGCGGCGCTGGAATCTGACAGGACCGGTACTGTGATCGATTTTGAATAAATTCTGAATCCAATGAAGAAAGTTCCGAAGCTGACCATAATCAGCTTCGGAGCTTTCTGCTTGAGCTGTCTGCCATATAAAACTCTTCCTTACAAAGTCGGGGAAGGATTTCCGTTCCAGGCACCGCCGCAAAGCGGGGGATCCGCTATTCCGTACTCCCAGTTTATCAGCTTCAGATCCCCGTTTTCAGTTTTTTCAAATGTATTTTCCCGGTAAAAGACAAAGCACATGAATCTGCCGTCTATAAAATGAGGCACAAGGTAATAGATCCGGCTCATCAGATTTTTTTCATCTTCGGATAAATCAAAATTGACCGTAAGAACATCGGAACCGGAAAACAAACTTTTTTTCCGCCCAAGTGCAGACTTCGGCAGCCATCCGGCATACGCTTCACTTATCTGTGCTTCTGTCATTTTAACGTTCCCCTTCCTTTTCTGCTGCTCCACATACCGCATCAGCGCTTGCTTTGACCATATCTTCTATAAGAAAGAATATCACAGCGGAAAGTATGTGTCAACAATATATCTATAATTTAAACTTATTTGTAATCAGGCTCAACCCTCGTCCTCCCTGAAAGGGAAAACAAAAGATTTAGTCCTCCTGTTAGTTCGCTAAATTGGAGTTTAGCGGTTACCAAAGAAGCTTCCCCTTGAAGGATAAGCAGCGTGCAGAAAGCTATAACCTTCCTGAGCGCCATTCTTTACTACTTCTCCATAATAGAAGGACGAGATCCTTCGTCACTGCGTTCCTCAGAATGACAATAAGGGGGTAGGCAATATAGCAAGTCAGAGTTTAGCAGCGCCCTTAGGCTTTCTTACCTTTCGATTCGGGCGCCCAAGGTGGAGGTCTTGCCTATTTAACTGCCAATAGTGAAAGCCGGCGTGTGACAGCCGGCTTTCACTATTTTATAAACGTATTCGAAGCTTACCCTACGGTAAGGAGGCGTGAGTCTGAAAACTGTCAGCCGACTTTTTCGCCGGCCGCAGGAACTGGAAACCTGCCGATCCCTTATCAAAATAAAGATACCCCTATCTTTTGCTATCAGACACTATCCGATCTGCTCGGCATACCGCATCAGCGTCTGCGCGCATTCAGCTCCGGAGACACAGGAGCAGAGCCAGAAAACCTGCAATTATTTTGTACAGACTAATTACCACCTAGTAAAATCTTTACGGTCAACGAATGCTATCAACGACAATGGTGGAAATCGGAGTATCAATTCTTGCCTTAGCCATATCTTCTGTAAAAAAGAATACCACAGCAGGAATCATATGTCAATAATATAGCTATAAATTAAATCTATTTGTAAGCAGACTCCTTAGACAGGGGAGGCGAAGGGGAATGTAGAATGCACAATGTATAAATTAGGGTAAGAATGAGATCCTTCGTCACTGCGTTCCTCAGGATGACAATGGGAGTAGTGCGATAAATTGAAATTAAGCGCTCATTCTTGGCCCCCCTGAAAGGGGTGAGCGTGTCCCGGTGGGACACAAGCTGCGAACTGACCGAGGTCATGATTGCCAGTGGCAATCATGACCGACCGAATCGAAGACGAGAACGAAGGCAAGAAAGCTGTCAGCCGATAGGCTGACTGAGGGGGTTAAAGGCCTGCTGCCCTTTAACCCCCTCAGTTCGATTCATTCCGGTATTCCCAATTATAAAGCCACTTTTGAACATTCCTTTAAGCACTTGTCGTTCCAGAGCTGCACCTCGATATAGCGATACCGCTGGGCCACATCCTGTAAAAAAGCCTCCAGCGTACCGTTATAATCCGATATTTCTTGATAAAGCATAGCCTTGGTAAGCATGGTAACTGTACCGTATTTTTTGAGAACCGTCATGCTGTCGCCATAGGTAAAACTGATCAAATCTGAAGGAATACGATTCAGCGGAAACGTTGTAGCAATCCCGCGACTAAACCAATCATCCAGAAATTCACTTCCCTGCAGGACAAACGAGAGTGGATGCTCCTCCAAGGGTTTTCCCCCAAGTTCCACAAAACGGGCGTATAATAGCTCGTCTGTTTTCAGGCGTTCCGGATAATAATTTTCAAAATCCGCAAATCTGTAAAACGCAGTAGTCTCCTTATTCTGCGCAGCCATTCTGTACGCAAGCGCAAACGCTTCCTCTTTCGGCAGACGCATGATGTTTTGCAGTGGCGCACAACTGCGATGGCAGTAATTCACAATGTGCAAATCATCAACCGTCATGAACATTTTCTCCTTAAATCCCCAATAGGACCTTTGCGATATTGAAATAAATGATAAGCGCCACAGCGTCTACGATCGTGGTGATAAAGGGGCTGGCCATTACGGCAGGATCAAAGCCCAGCCGCTTTGCGAGAATGGGCAGAAGCGTGCCAACAAGGTTCGCAACCAGCATAACGGCCAGAAGTGTAACGCACACAACAGCGGCAATAAGCAGGGACACACGGTCTATCAGAAGAAGCTTCGCAAAATTCACCACTGCAAGTGTAATGCCGCACAGCAGAGCAACGCCCGCTTCCTTCAGGATGATCCTCGGTACGTCTGCGTATTTGATCTCACCGAGAGAAAGACTGCGGATGATGGTGATGGAAGCCTGGCTGCCGGAATTGCCGCCGGTATCCATCAGCATGGGAATAAAGCTTGTAAGCACCACCACGGAGGCAAGGGCTGTTTCGTAAGAAGAAATGATGGCGCTTGTAAAGGTGGCGGAGATCGTCAGGATCAAAAGCCAGGGAGCTCTCTGCTTCCAGATGGCGAGTATACCGTTTTTCATATACGGCTTGTCGGAAGGAGAAATAGCCGCCATCTTTTCAATATCCTCGGTGGCCTCTTCCTGGATAACATCAATGGCGTCGTCAACCGTAACGATACCCACCAGACGCTCCTCGTTATCCACCACGGGGATCGCCAGAAAGTCATATTTGCTCAGCTCTCTTGCCACTTCTTCCTGGTCGGTATGGGTGAAAACAAATTTCACATTTGTTTCCATGATATTGCTGATAAGCTCCGTTTTCGGGGAGAGCAGCAGATCCTTAACGGTGACGATACCTTCCAGCTTTCGGCGGGTCCCCGTCACATAACAGGTATAAACGGTCTCCTTTTCAACGCCTGTGGCCCGAATACGCTCAAATGCCTGCTCCACCGTCATGTTTCGCTTGAGATCCACATATTCCATGGTCATGATGCTTCCGGCGCTGTCCTTCGGATAGTTCAGCACCTGATTGATCATTTTGCGGGTGTCGGCGTCCACATGGCGCAGGATCCGCTTTACCACATTGGCAGGCATTTCTTCGATCATGTCCACCGTATCATCCAGAAAGAGCTGCTCCATGACTTCGTCCAGCTCTTTTTCACTGAAACCGCGGATCAAAAGCTCCTGGTTGTCGCCGTCCATATAGGCAAAGGCGTCCGCGGCCAGCTCTTTCGGCATCAGGCGGAACAAAAGAGGCATACGCGTTTCCGGCATAGCCTCCAGCAGGGCAGCGGCGTCTGCCGGGATCAAATCCTTAACCAGCACCGCGGCTTCCGAATACTTTTTGGCTTCCAACAGTTCTAAGATCTTCTCCTCCATGGGACTGACCTCCTTTTCTAAAAGGAAGAACTGACCGAATCAGTGCTTCCATGAGTTTTCGGAGGCAGCAAAAGGCCGGAGAAACACATCTTGCCCGCTGGTTATGAAAGGCCGGGCGCAAAGCGGCGCGCCCGCCGTTTTATAACGCGGCATAACGGGATCTCCAACGTGTTTCTGTCTTCCGGCTTCCCGCCGCCGCTACTTCGTGGAACGCTCACTCTGCTCCCTCCTTTTTTCTTCAAATGAATTGCAGCCCGTACTTCTTAAAATCTACCCTTTTTGAGGGCGTTTGTCAAGCAGAAAGCACCCGGAAAGCCAAAACTTTTCCGGGTGCTGAAGCCTTCTGCTTTAAGCTATGCGGTGGATCACCGTTTGGTGCCCAGGAAGAACAGCGCAACTGTTCCGGGGCCTGAATGGGCGCCGATCACCGGACCGATATAATTGATGTGAATATCGGAAACGCCCAGCTTTTCCCTGACCTGACTTTCTACATATTCAGCATCTTCCAGGCAGTCTCCGTGACTGATAAAAACAGTTTGAGTCTCGGGTGAGATCACAGTCTCCTCCATTTTTCTGACAAGCGCGTCAAGAGAAGCTTTTCTACCGCGCACCTTCGACATGGCGATCAAATGGCCTTCATCGTCCACATGAAGAACAGGCTTTATTCCCAGCATGGTGCCGACCAGAGCGGTAGCGGCGGAAACCCGGCCGCCGCGCTTTAAGTGGTTCAGATCGTCCACTGTGAACCAGTGGCAAAGCTTCAGCACGTTCTCCTGAAGCCAAGTAAGGACCTCATCAATGCTTTTTCCTTCTTTTTTCTGCATGGCAGCATGATAAACAAGCAGTCCCTCACCCATGGAGGCGCAAAGCGTATCAAAAACCTCGATGCGGCGCTGGGGAAATTTATCTTTCAGGTCTTTTGCGGCAATCATGGCGCTTTGGCAGGTGCCGGACAAACCGGAAGAAAAAGCCAGATACAGCACATCCTTCCCCGCTTCCAGGAACGGGGTAAACTGCTGGATAAATTCTTCGGTGTTGATCTGGGCGGTGGTTGAGGTCTCCCCGCCGCGCAGCTTCTCATAAAAAGTGTGTTCATCCATTTCTCCGCCGCCGGGGATATTGTGCAGGGTCTTCCCCTCCATGATATAACAAAGCGGAATCACGTGAAGTCCAAGCTCTGCTATCATATTGGGAGAAATGTCTGTGGTAGAATCGGTGACGATCTGGTACTCTGCCATAAAAGGCCCTCCTCTGGAACTAATTTTCCCTGAAATATTACTTTTATCATACAACACTTTCGGAGAAATGTAAACTATGCTTTCCTGCCGGAAGTGCCCGTTTCGAAGTCTTTCTACGCTTTTCCCGCCCATGGAAGGAGGCATAGATCCTTATTTTCACAGTTTGGGCCCTTCCTCGCTGCCGCGTTTTCCATCAAGATAGCTCTGCAGAATAACCACGGCGGCGACAGCGTCCACCACTGCTTTCCGCTTTTTCCCACGGATATTTGTTTCGTTGAGATATCCGTGGGCGGTGACTGTGGTGCCCCGCTCGTCCCAAAACTTCACGGGAAGCCCGGAAGCAGCCTCCAGCATTCTCCCCATTTCTCTTGCGTTTTGGGCGCTTTCCCCTTCGCTGCCATCCATATTTCTCGGCAGTCCGACTACAAGGAGCTGGGCCCCGGTATTTCTTGCGGCCTCCGCTATCTTTTCTATGAGCCGTTCCCTGTTATGCTCGGAAATAACAGTAAGAGGAGAAGCCAGAATTTCCCCGCGGTCGCACACGGCAAGCCCAGTTCTGGCCTTACCCAGATCCACTCCGAGAATGATCACGGCATTTCCCTCCTTTTACACGGCTTCTGTGTGAAACTCATATTTTGTGGGCGCGCGGCGAAGCTCCGGCGGCAGGTGGGAAATGTCATTTACCAGCTTCCAGGAAAGGGAGCCGTCCTCCGCCGCTTCCAAAATGCTGATGCCCGTATTCCCGAACACGGTGCCGTCCCGCATGCCCTCAATATGGCCTGTGCGGATCCTGGCATCCAGATTGCGGATCACTCCGCCATGGGTGGCGACAGCCACAGTTTTTCCTGGATTTTCCGCAATGATCCTGTCAATGGCCTCATTGGCACGCACATAGGCCTGCTTCATGGTCTCTCCGCCGGGAAACTCACAGAGGTCAGGGGACCGGTCCCAGTTCCTGGCGACCTCCGGGAATTTCACTCCAATATCGGCAAGGAGCATATTCTCCATCTTTCCCACATCCAGCTCGATCAAGCCCTCCATTTTTTGAATCGGCAGCTCATGGAACCGGGCAATGGCCTGGGCGGTACGAAAGGCTCTTACAAGCGGGCTGGAATAAACGGCGTCCAGATGAACGTTTCGAAACCGCAGAGAAAGCAGCTCAAGCTGCTTTTCCCCATCGGGACTGACAGGCGCGTCAAACCGCCCCTGGAAGCGGTGCTGGATATTTCCCATAGACTGGCAGTGCCGCACGATATACAGGATGGTTACCATGGGCGCACCCCTCCCGTCATCTCGGAAAGAGCTTTGATCCCGTTTTTCTCCATATATTCTGTCAGGCCTTGCCAAATTTTCAAAGGCGCATAAGGATCTGTAAACAGCACCGTGCCAATCTGCAGAGCAGTGGCCCCGGCCAGCAGCATTTCTACAGCGTCCTGCCAGGTGGAGATCCCGCCCAGGCCCACAATGGGGATCTTCACCTTTTGAGAAGTCTGCCACACCATGCGCAGGGCGATGGGCAGCAGCGCGGGGCCGGAAAAGCCTCCAGTATTGTTGTGCAGAATGGGGCGGCGGGTGTTGATGTCGATCCGCATCCCCGTCAGGGTATTGATCAAAGAAACGGCGTCTGCACCGGCGCTTTCCGCCGCCACCGCCATTTCAGAAATATCTGTCACATTGGGAGAAAGCTTTACCATCAGGGGCTTCTTACAGTGCTTCCGCACCTCTGAAGTAATGCCGTACACCCCCTCGCAGGTGGTGCCGAACTGCACGCCCCCCTGCTTGACGTTGGGGCAGGAAATGTTCAACTCAATCATATCCACTGAGGTTCCGTTCAGCTTCTCCACGGTCTCGCAGTAATCTTCCGGAGCGTTCCCCGCCACATTGGCGATGATCCTTGTTCCCTGCTTGGAAAGCCAGGGCAGATCCTCCCTGATAAAGTGGTCTACACCGGGATTTTGCAGGCCCACGGCATTGAGCATACCGCCGGGCGCTTCCGTCACTCTGGGCGGCGGATTGCCGGGGCGCTCTTTGATAGTGGTTCCCTTGCAGGAAATACCGCCCAGCACAGACAGGGGGTAAAACTCGTTATATTCACGGCCGAAGCCGAAGGTGCCGGAGGCGGCGATCAGCGGATTCAAAAATTCCACACCTGCCACGGAAGCCCGCAGCCTGGGCTCGATCTTCCGGGGTTCCCCGTCCAGCAGAACGCCTTCCCCGTCTCTTAAAAATACCACTTTCCCGCCGGTTTCCCGCTGATATGCACGGGCTTTCTCCGGGTCTTCCTTATTGCAGTGGGGCATGACCTGTACCTCGGTAAGGCCCAGGCCGTTGAGATCAGTAAGATGAAAGAAATTCAACTGCGGATGATACAGATCAATAAGGGTTATGGTAGGCCCCAGAACCAGCGCGCCGGCGCTCCAGCCAACAAGAAGCCCCTTTTCCGCCACAGCCCGCAGCGCCGCTTCCCCGTGATGCTCCCGAATGGAATGCAGGAGATAATAGGGGTTCCCCCCCATCAGCACCACCACATCATACGCCGGAAGCTGCTCGGCAGGCTGGGTGTCAAAATCAAAAATATCTACGGAAAGGCCCAGAAATTCCAGCTCTTTGACGCTTCGGGGCACATGGTAGTTCTTTTCCTTGTATTCGGGGTCAGCCGTCACCACCAGAGCGGCCTTTCCCGCTGTTTTCACATGCTTTTTGGCTTCCCGCAGAAGCTCCTGGCTGGTCAATCCGTTGGAACACAATAAAATCATGGGTTTCCCTCCTTACAGCACGACCCGGCGGCAGTCAAAGACAGGGCCGTCCTTACAGACGTGGCCGAAATACTGGTTTCCGCTCTCATCCAGCAAAGGCGTCGCGCACCCAAGGCAAGCGCCGATACCACATGCCATGCGCTCCTCCAAGGACAGGAAGCAGGGTACCTTTCTCTGCTCTGCCAGCGCTCGCACCGCCTTCAGCATGGGGGCAGGGCCACAGGCAAACACCGTTTCAAATTCTTCCTTTTCTGCCAAAGCTGTAACAAGGCCATGAAAGCCATAGCTGCCGTCATCAGTGGCGATC
Source organism: uncultured Acutalibacter sp. (assembly GCA_964577585.1). Lineage (GTDB taxonomy): Bacteria > Bacillota > Clostridia > Oscillospirales > Acutalibacteraceae > Acutalibacter. The sequence continues at coordinate 22,832 of CAZNZS010000002.1, read as the reverse complement.
AGGGGCTTTGCCCCCGCCGCTTTGAAATCACGCTCTAAAATCACAGCGTTTTTAGAACGGAAGCCCAGCACAGCCACGGCGTTTTCTTTTAACTCCGCGGCACAGCCCAGCAGAGGCGGTACGCCGATGCCGCCGCCCACCAGCAGGGTGCGCTTAGCAGGATCAATGGGAAAGCCGTTTCCCAAAGGAGCGAGGATCTCGGGCTCCTGTCCCTGCTGAAATTCCGCCAGTTCCGCCGTGCCCTGGCCCCTGATCTGGAACACAAAGCGAAGGGTTCCTCGCTCCCTGTCGATACCACAGATGGAAATGGGGCGGCGCAGGGCGTGCCCCGGCAGCCTGATCTGGGCAAACTGCCCCGGTACGGCCTTTGCCGCGAGCTCCGGGCAGTCCAGTGTAAAATCATACACATCGGTGGTGAGCTTGTCCGCTTTTACCAGCTTACAGCGCTTGGAATCGTACTTCATGAGCCTTTCCCCTTTTTACTTCAATTCGATCCAGAAAATTTTCATCGTATCGTTTTCCTCGGGTGCAAAGACCTCCCGCTGGAATACGCCGCCGTTTGCCAGAATTGTTCTTTCGCTGCCGGGGTTGTGAATGTTGCAGGAAATCATCACCCAGGTGAGCCCGCGTTCCCGAGCTTTTTCCAGACACTGCCGGAGCATTTCCTTGGCATAGCCCTTCCGGCGTTCGCAGGGGCGGACACTGTAGCCGATATGGCCGCCAAACATGGACAAAACCGGGTGGTCAATATGGTGGCGCAGGTCGATCATGCCAATGAGCTGATCGTCACTTTCCCGCACGGCAAGGTACTGCGTATCAGGAATGTGGTCCCTGGGACAAGTCTCAGGGGTGCTCATTTTTTTCACCTTTGCAAGCCATTCTTCAAAGCTCCCAAATTTGTGTAGACCGCAGCAGCCGGCCAATTCATCGCCGGTTTCCAGAAACTCCCGGCGGTATGCCATAATTTGCTCGGCATATTCCGCAGTGGGGATTTTCAATACAATTTCACTCATTACAGATTTTTCCTTTCCTTAAAGAAGCCGGATCATCCTGACCCTCTTTTTACTTCAATTCGATCCAAAAAACCTTTACGGTCTCGTTCTCTTCCGGCACGAAAGTCTCCCGTTGGAACACGCCGCCGTTTGCCAAAATGGTCTTTTCGCTGCCTGGATTGTGGTCATTGCAGGAAATCATTACCCAATGAAGGCCCCGATCCCGGGCCTTTTCCAGACACTGCCGGAGCATTTCCTTGGCATAGCCCTTCCTACGTTCGTCCGGGCGAATGCTGTAACCAATATGACCGGCATGCATAGAAAGATCCGGGTGGTCTATGTGGTGACGCAGTTGGATCATGCCGATGAGCTTATTGTCGCTTTCCCGCACGGCGATATACTGGGTGGCAGTAGCATACTGCTTCGGGCAGGTTTCCAGACGGCTTATCTTCTCTACTTTTTGGAACCATTCTTCAACACTTTCACATTTTTCAAGGCCGCCGCTTCCACTCGGTTTGTCACCGGTTTCCAGAAACTCCCGGCGGTATGCCATAATTTGCTCGGCATATTCCGCAGTGGGAATTTTTAAAATAATCTCATTCACGATAAGATTTCCTTTCTAAGGAAGCTCTGATTAAATCAAACAGGTCAGATCGGCAAGAAGATATTACGTATGTCAAAGGCCCAAAATCGCAGGAATACTTGGTGTATTGCAAGGGCAACGCCACACAAGGATTGTGCCCGGATTGTGCAGTCAGATTTTTCGCCAGATGAAGCAAAAACCGCAGGCCATACTTTGTGTATGGCCGAGGGCTTTTGTGAAATATGGCGGGAAAGCTGCAAGCAAGGCGGGTGCAAAGCCGTTAGGCGGTCTTTGCGCGGTGTTACCCATGGATTTTGGGGCAAAGACAGACGAAATATCTGCCGCTGAGGTGTGCCTGGGCGATTTATATCAGAGGTTCCCTAATTCATTCTCCAAAAGATTTTTGCTGAGATATTCACAGGTAAACGGAAAGAAGTCAAATTTTCGGCTCCCGGTAATAACAAAGCCGAAAGACTCATACCATCTTCGCAAAACTTCATTTTCCGCCACAATACCGAGATTCATTTTTGTGCAGCCAAGCTTTTTCGCCTGTACGAAAGCGTGCTTCAAAAGCGCTTCGCCTGTGCCCTGATGCCTCCGCCCTGGTAAAACGCAGAGGTTATTCAGCTCGCATTCCCCACCACCATAAGCCAGGGAATAATAACCAATCACGTTTCCTCTTTCAAAAAAGCCGAACATGGGCCTGCGCTCTGTTTCAAGCTGGTAAAGAAGCCGTTCCTCTGTGACAGCGAAGGCGGTAAATCGCGGAGCGTTTTCCTTCGTAAATTCAAATTCCTCCGCCACAGTGCGAAAGCTTTCCCGAATCACACAGACGCAGGCAGGGATCTCACCCTTTTCTATTGCTCGGATCATAGGTACATTCCTTTACAGAACAGGCAATTCGATTTTTCCGATGCGGGCCGTAATTTCATCCCGCATCCGAACGGCTTCTCTCCTGGCCGCCTGGGCATAGTCCTCGGGAGCGCAGTTCTCCTTCTGCCAGGCGCACATGATGCCCCGGGAGGAATTGACGATGGCGCCCAGACCGTTTTTGTCAAAAGCGGGGGCAACATCATCTGCCCCGCCGCCTTGGGCCCCATAGCCGGGCACCAGGAAAAAGGTGTGAGGAAGGGTCTCTCTCAGCTCCCCGAGCTGGGCGGGATAG
>CAZNZS010000002.1:0-20082 GCA_964577585.1 uncultured Acutalibacter sp. | reverse complement strand
CCACGGCCCCCACGCCGGAATAGCCGTATTTTCCGGGCAGCTCTTTTCCCCAGGCTTCACACATATCGCCCATGGTGCGGTAAATGGTAACGCCGGTTGACAACTCTCTGTCCTGCAGTTCCCCGGAGGAAGGATTGGAGGTTTTGACCAGCACAAAAATGCCCTTATCCTTTTCCTTGCAGACTTCCAGAAGAGGCTTGATCCCATCGGAGCCAAGGTAGCCGTTGACGGTGAGCAGATCCGCGCCGAAAGCTTCCGCATTCTCCCCCTCCACCTCGGTAACGCCCAGATGAGCGGCGGCATAGGCCTGCATGGTGGCGCCGATGTCGTTGCGCTTTCCATCGGTGATCACCACCATGCCTTTTTGCTTTGCATAGGCGATGGTCTCCGTCAGCGCTTTGACTCCCTGCCAGCCATACATCTCATAATAGGCCGCCTGGGGCTTTACCGCCGGAACGATATCACACAGGACGTCGATAAGACCCCTGTTGAAGGAAAGCAGGGCATCCGCCGCGCCCTCCAGCGTTTTGCCGTATTTTGCATAGCTCGTCTCTTTTATGTACCCGGGAATATAGCTGAGCTTTGGGTCCAGCCCCGCAACTGTCGGGTTCTGCGCCGCGCATATCTTCTCGATCAATCTGTCCATTGCCATACCTCATTCTCTCCCTTTTTTTGTTTTGATCCAATATCTTTGTACGATCTCGCCGTTTTCAACACTGACGGACTCGTTTTGCAGCTTTCCACCGTTCTTTTGTATCAAACCGGCAGAAGCAGTATTGATTTTTTCACAGCATACCAAAACCCTCTCGATCCCAAGCGATTTGTAGATTGCAAGGGCATCCTGAAGCATTCTGGAGCCATACCCTCTTCTTCGCTCGGAAGGGCGGATGGAATAGCCGATATGCCCGGCTTCTCTATCAAGAAAATCGTCTAAGCAAAGGCGGAGATTTACCATCCCGATAATTTTACCATCCTCTTCACGCACGTAAAAATATGTATAGGCGGGGACTTCTCCTTCTTCACGTTTCCAGTTGGCTATATCAAGATCCGCCAATAGCTTTTTGGGCCATGCCTCATACCCTTCCGCCTTCAGAAAATGATGCAGACCTCCCACACCGTTTATTCTGGAACCGACCTCGATAAATTCTCTGATATAATCCTCCGCGCATTCCTTGTGTTCCATAGCGGGAAACTCAAAATTCATGGCTGTCCCTCAACGGGCGTCAAATACTTTTCTTCCGCGAAAGAAGGTCAAAAGCACCTTCCCCTTCAGAGTCATACCCTTAAAAGGCGTATTTTTGCTTTTGCCGTGCAGGGCGTTTTCGTCCACGATCCACCTTTGTTCCGAATCAAAAAGGACTATGTCCGCATTCGCGCCGGTTTTCAGCGTTCCCGCCGGTATCCTCAGAATCTCAGCCGGCTTACAGCTCATTTTCTCAAGGATCTCCGGAAGTGTCAATATCCCATCCAAGGCGGTAAGGCTGGCCGCCAAAGAGGTCTCCATGCCGATAGAGCCGTTGGGAGCGGTCAAAAAGTCTGCCTTTTCTTCAGGCGTGTGGGGGGCATGATCGGTGGAAATGGCGTCTATGGTGCCGTCCTTCAATGCTTCCAGCAGCGCAAGGCGGTCTTCCTCCGTGCGCAGGGGCGGATTCATGCGGTAATCGGCGTCCTTCGCTTTCAGCGCCTTTTCCGTAAGCAGCAGATAGTGGGGACAGGTCTCCGCCGTCACCTTTACACCGCGGCGCTTTGCATCACGGATCAGTTCCACAGAGCCTTTGGTGCTCACGTGGCAGATATGTACGGGAACATCATACGCGGCCGCGCAGGCTATTTCCCGGGCAGTGCCGCAATCCTCCGCGGCCCTGGGGATTCCTTTCACCTTCAGCTTTCTGGAAATCTCCCCTTCGTTTATCAGACCGCCGTCCGCCAGATCCGTGTCCTCACAGTGGGCGGTAACGGTCATTCCAAGGCCGGGGGCGCGCTTTAAGGCCTTTGCAAGACAAAGGGTGTTTTTCACGGGCTTTCCGTCATCACTCAGCGCAATGGCGCCGGCTTCCCGCAAAGCCACCAGATTTGTAAGCTCTTCCCCCGCCATCCCCTTTGTGATGCAGGCAGCGGTGTAAACGGCGGCGTCCGCGCCCTTTGCCCTGGAAAGCAGCTCCCGTACAGCTTCCGGTGTGTCCATCGGCGGAACGGTATTCGGCATGGCCAGCAAACTTGTAACGCCGCCTGCCGCTGCAGCCCTGCAGCCGGAGGCCACGTCTTCCTTGTGGGTCTGTCCGGGATCCCGAAGGTGAACGTGCATGTCCACAAGGCCAGGGGCAGCCACAAGCCCCTCACAGTCTATGACTTCATGAGCCTCAGCGGCAATCGAAAAAAGGTCTTCCCCCACCGCTTCGATTTTTCCGGCCTTCATGAAGATATCGCCAGTCATATCCATATTCTGGGAAGGGTCGATGATTCTGGCTCGCTTCAAAAGCATTGTCACGGTTAAGTGCCTCCTTTTCTTTACAGGGTCATTTTGAAACTGCCGGCCGCACACGCCGGTTCACTCTACCGGGGTAACGTAGACCTCAGTGGGCCCGTCCGGGCCTCCGATAATGCCCACAGATGCCTGGGAATAGACCAGGGCGCTCTCAAAGCACCACTTTGTCAAAGACAGCAGCTCTCTGCCGTAGTATTCCGGAAACAAAAGCGGATCTGTTTTGGCAGCGATGGAATACGCTTCAAATCCGGCGCTTTCCGCCAGCTTCAGAGCACGGAACATATGAAAGCCCTGAGTGGTGACGGCCACCACGTTTTCCAGGCCGTTTTCCTCCGCTATCTCCTTTGCCAGCTTCAGGTTTTCCCGGGTATTTCGGGAACGGTCCTCCACAAAGATCCGGTCCTCAGCGATGCCCTGGCGCAAAAGGGCGTTTTTTTCCGCCAGCGCTTCCGGGCAAGGCTCGTCCACGCCCTGACCCCCGGTAACGATGCATTTTGCCTCAGGGTTCTCCTGAAGATAACGAAAAGCAGCGTCTACCCTGTATGTAAGGGCAATGCCCATGCGCTCGGCACTGTAGACCTTCGAACCCAGAACCACTACATTGCTTCCGGCAGGCGGCGTGCGGAACTGGGCGGAAAGCATCAAGCCCGTAAGAAACACCGCCCAGGCAAGGCCAAGGCAGTAAAACACGGATACCAGGCGAATCACAGCCTTTCGCCAGCCGCCCCATCCCGCAAACCTCGGGTAGAAATGCAGGATCAAAAAGCCCAGCAGACAAACGCCAAAGCCGAAGGACGCCCCCAGATCAAAGCCGCCTTTGAAAATTGGGAGGAGAAACCAGCAGCAACCCAGAAGGCCCAGGACTTTCCCGATCCATTTCATAACAGTTTTAAACTTCTTCATAGTTTCCCTTTCCTGTCCGGAACAGCGGGAACCGTAAAATGCTCCTGCCACAGAGCTCTTTCCCGCACAACATCCGGCTCCTTTAGATTATACAGAAATCGAAACACGAGGTCAAGATTTGACAGCCGGAAATACGTTTGCAAAAAGCGTGGTTTTTCTTCGAATTTTCGGCTAAAGCAACAGTTTCATCCACAATCCTGCTTTTTCCATGCGGCTGGAAGCGGTCAAACCGGCGCTTTGCGGGCAATGTTTCCTGTTGGGAAATTTTTTGACAAATTAATTTCATTCTGCTCCATTGTAATTTTGAATCTTTCCTCCTATAATGAAAACTCAGAGGTGAGAGACATGGGAAAAGACAAACTTGCACTGTGCCATATTTTATCGGAATGCCGGCACAGAAGAGGGCTTACTCAGGAAGAAGTAGCAGAGCATCTCAAGGTTTCCAAGGCTTCCGTTTCCAAATGGGAAACCGGCTTTACCTATCCTGATATTACCATGCTGCCGCGGATCGCCGCTTTTTTCGGTATCAGCATGGATGAGCTTTTCGGGTACAGGCCGCAGCTTACAAATGAAGAGCTGCGCCGGATATACGCCTCTCTTTCCCGGGACTTCGCCGAAAAACCTTTTGACCTTGTCATGGAAGGCTGCCAGGAAACCGCCAAGAAATATTATTCCTGCTGTCCGCTGTTATTACAGATAGGCGCTCTGTACTTAAATCACTGCAGTCTTGCCGGTACGCCGGAAAAGGCAGCTTCCGTTCTCGAAGAAGCAAAGAAGCTCTTTCAGAAGGTCCGGCAGGAAAGCAACGATCCCGGGCTCTGTATGCAAAGCACACATCTGGAAGCGATGTGCCTGCTGCAAACAGGGCGGCCGAAAGAAGCCGCGGAGCTGTTGGAATCGATCTGTATCGTCCGCATGACCCCGGAGCCTCTTTTGGCACAGGCCTATCAGATGATGAAAAATCCGGAAAAGGCAAAGGCCCTTTCTCAGGCCGGGATCTATCAGGCTTTGCTGGAGCTTTTGTCGATCCTTTACCCGTACCTGAGCTTTTGCCGTGACAAAGCTTCCCTCAAGGAAGCTTACGGCAGGATTCTTTCCCTGGCCGACACCTTCCACCTTTCTTCTCTTCAGCCGTCCGCCTTGCTTTCCGTCTACCTTACGGCAGCTCAAAGCTTTATGGCCCTGGGAGAATCCGAAAGTGCGCTGGACGCGCTGGAGCGCTATACAGATCTGGCCCTTTCGGATATTTATCCTATCAGGCTCCACGGCGACGAATTTTTCAATCTTTTGGAGGGGTGGCTGGAAGATAATCTTCTTCTGGGGGCAGACATACCTCCCAGGGATGAAAAGCTTATCCTGAAAAGCATTGCGGAAGCCTTTTCCATAATTCCGGAGCTTCAGCCCCTTTCGTCCGATCCGAGATTCCTCGGCATGAAAAAGCGGTTGAGCCGATTGAGTAAGGAGGCATCAGAATGAACGCCATTGTGTTAGACGGGCTTTCCAAAACATATGCAGGCGACGTCAGGGCCGTAAACGATGTTTCACTGGAATTGAAGCCCGGAGAAGTCTTTGGGTTTTTAGGGCCCAACGGAGCCGGAAAAACCACCACCGTAAAGCTGCTTACGGGAATGCTTACGCCGACACAGGGCAGCTGCCTGGTATTTAACGCGGATCCCGCGAAGGAACCGGAGCGGGTACATGCCATTTCCGGCGTGGTAACAGAGCATGCCCAGATGTACGACCGCTTGACAGGCCTTCAGAATCTGGAATTCTACAGTTCCGTATTCGGACTTGACACGGACCTCTGCAAGCGCAGGAGCAATGAACTTCTGGAGCAGTTGGGCCTTTCTGACGCCGGTCAGAAAAAGCTCTCAGAATATTCCACTGGTATGCGCCAGCGGCTTTCTCTGGCCCGGGTGCTGCTGCACCAGCCGAAGGTGCTGTTTCTGGATGAACCTACCTCCGGCCTTGACCCCGAAAGCGCCCAGAATGTTCACACCATGATACGCCGCCTGGCAAAGGAAAACGGGATCACAGTATTTCTCTGCACCCACCAGCTCCGGTATGCCCAGGAGATCTGCACCCGGTACGGGCTGATGGAGAAGGGCCGGCTTTTGGCCCAGGGTACATTGGAAGAGCTCCGGAACCGGGTTTGTCCGGGAGCAAGGCTCAGGATAAGGGCGAATTCCATTCCCGAAGATATACGGGGAACGCGGCCAGAGGAACACACCCTGGAAGCCTCCATTGCTTCCGAAGAAGAGATTCCGGCGCTTGTCAGGCGGATCGTGGAATCAGGCGGAGATGTTTTTCATGTTTCCTCCGAGCTTCCTTCCCTGGAAGACATCTATTTTGCACTTACCGCGAAAGCGAAAGACGAAAGGAGTGTGGAATAAATGAACAGGCAAATGCTGGCGATCATTAAAAAAGACATTCGCGGCATCACCGATAACAGCCGTATGTTTGCCGCGCTGCTGGTGGTCCCGATCGTATTTACCGTGGTGCTTCCCCTGATCCTCCTGATCGTTTTGCGGTTCGTACCCACTGAAGCGGCCGATTTTCAAAAAGCTCTGAGCATGCTCCCTGAAGGGTTTCTGACTGAAGGAACGGAGCAGGCCATTTTGACTCTTATGCTCAACTACTTCATGCCTGTTTTCTTCCTTTTGATCCCCATCATGGCGGCCTCGGTAACGGCGGCAAGCTCCTTTGTGGGAGAAAAGGAAAAGCGTACCCTGGAAACCCTTCTGTACTGTCCCCTTTCCTTAAAACAGATCTTCCGATCCAAGGTGTTGTCCTCTTTTCTGCTGAGCATGGCTGTGTCCCTGTTCTCGTTTGTGATCCTGATGCTGGTCATGGAGCTTGGCAGCTTTTTTCTTCTGGGCTTCTCACCTGTTCCCGGCCTGCAATGGCCGCTGGTCTTGCTGCTGCTTTCTCCCGGCCTGTCCATGATCGGCATCACGCTGATCGTCCGTGTTTCGGTCAAGGCAAAGACAGTGGAAGACGCCCAGCAGGGATCCGTATTTCTGATCCTGCCGGTGATCCTCATCATAATCGGACAGTCAAGCGGTCTCCTGCTCATAAGTCCATGGATCCTGCTTCTCTTCGGCGTGGTCGTAGCCGCTGCCGCCGCACTGCTTTTCAGCGGTTCCATGAAGCATTTCCAATATGAAACGCTCTTAAAATAAAAGGGATACAGAAAAAGCGGAAGGTCAGGCACTTGACCTTCCGCTTTTTAGTTGCTGGATATTAGGAATCCTCTGAATAAATCGTCTGCAGCGGCTGGCAGAGCTTTTCCGCTCTTGCGGATCTAATCAGATGCTCCCTGGATTTTTGATGTTTAGAAAAAACATCTACAATTGATAGCTATTCCGAGAAGCTCATAAGATCTTGCATTTTAGTTATTAGTAATTAGTCGTTAGAAAGGCTCTGCTCTTAGCCTCCCCTTGACGCAAGGGCAAAGCCTTTTCTAACAACTAACAGCTAATGACTAACAACTACCTTCTCACCGGTATGCCCTTGCGGGAAAGATACTCCTTCAACTCCGGGATAGTCATCTCCCGGAAGTGGAACAGAGACGCCGCTAAAACCGCGTCTGCACGGCCGGAAGTGAACGCGTCAAAAAAATGTTCCGGCTTTCCGGCGCCTCCTGAAGCAATAACGGGAATGCCCACGGTGCTGGCGACCGCGCTGGTAAGCTCCAGGTCGTAACCGTTTTTTGTTCCGTCGCAGTCCATGCTGGTAAGCAGGATCTCCCCCGCTCCCAGGGCTTCAGCCTGTTTTGCCCAGGTCACCGCGTCAATGCCCGTATCCACTCTTCCTCCGTTCAGATACAAGGTCCAGGAGCCGTTCGCCCTCCGCTTTGCGTCCATGGCGACAACCACGCACTGGCTGCCGAATTTTTCGGCAGCTTCCCGGATAAGGCCCGGATTTTTCAGAGCGGCGGAATTTACGGAAACCTTGTCCGCCCCTGCCCGCAGGATCTCTGTAAAATCCTCCGCAGTCCGGATCCCTCCGCCTACGGTAAAGGGAATAAAGATCTGCTGCGCCACACGGCGCACCACATCAGTCATGATATTTCTGGAATCGGAGGAAGCCGTAATATCCAGCAAAACCAACTCGTCCGCCCCCTGGCGGTCATATTCCGCAGCTGCCTCTACCGGGTCCCCGGCGTCCCTCAGGCCCACAAAGTTTTCGCCCTTTACCACCCTGCCGTTTTTCAGATCAAGACAGGGAATGATGCGCTTTGCATACACGATTATTTTTCCCCCTTTGAAAGCGCCGCAAAATTCCGCAGCAAAGAAAGCCCGGCCATCCCGCTTTTTTCGGGGTGAAACTGACAGGCAAAAAGATTTTTCTTCTGTATGGCGGCATGGAATTCCACGCCGTATTCCGCCGCTGCGGAAACAATGTCTTCCTCAGCCATTAAGTAATAGGAATGAACAAAATAAAAATAGGGTTCTCCCTGGAAGCCCGCGAACAGTTCTCCCGGCATCTGAAGCTTGAGGGAATTCCAGCCGATATGGGGAACTTTCAGGCCCATATTTCCGGGAAAGCGCAGTATTTTACCGCGTAGAAGCCCAAGGCCCGGTACTCCCGGGGACTCCTCGCTGCTTTCAAACAGAATCTGAAGCCCCAGGCAAATTCCAAGGAAGGGGCGGCCGCTGTCCACAAACGCTTTGACCGGCTCTTCCAGATTCCGGCTTCTGAGCGTTTCCATAGCGCTGCCGAAAGCGCCCACTCCGGGCAGCACCGCGGCGTCGGCGCTCATAAGCCTTTCCGGGCTTCTCACGATGGAACATTCACAGCCGATATAACGAAGAGCCTTTTCCACGCTGAGCAGATTTCCCGCTCCATAGTCGATGATACCGATCACTTACTTTACCTCACTGATTCAATAAAGTGCTGTGAAATATTCTATCATATCTTCTCTATCCGCGCAAGAACAAAGTGCTCCGCGCCGAAAAATTTCCGGGCATTGCGGCAGATCTGCCGCAATGCCCGGAAATCAAGAGTGCTTTTCTGTAAATATTATTTCTGCGGCACGACCCAGCCCCTGCTGCGTTCCACTGCCTTATGCCAGCGTTCGATCGCCTCCGCGCGGCGGGCTTCCGGATGATCGGGAGTAAAGCGGACGTCTTCCTTCCAGATCGTTGAAAGCTCCTCTTCGCTGTCCCACACGCCCACGGTAAGCCCAGCCAGCATGGCGGAGCCCAGCGCAGTGGTCTCCAGGCATTGAGGGCGGCAGACCAATGTATTCAGAATATCCGCCTGATACTGCATCAGGAAACGGCTTCGGGACGCACCGCCGTCTACACGAAGCTCTGACAGGCAAGCGCCGGATTCCTGTTCCATCGTCTTCACCAGGTCCAGGCTTTCCAAAGCAATGCTTTCAAGCACAGCCCTGCAGAGATGGGCCCGTTTTGTCCCTCTGGTAATGCCCAGGAGAGCGCCTCTGGCGTACATATCCCAGTAGGGAGCGCCAAGGCCGGTGAAGGCCGGCACAAAGGAAACACCGCCAGTATCTTCCACCGTTTCCGCCAGAAGGTCGGCCTCCTGCGGCGTCTTGATAATCTCCAGCTCGTCTCTGAGCCATTGAATGGCCGATCCTGCGTTAAAGGCGCTGCCCTCCAGAGCGTAAACGGTTTTCCCCCTGTATTTCCACGCGATCGTGGTAAGCAGGCCACAGGTGGAGCGCACAGGAGTTTCTCCCGTGTTCATCAGCACGAAGCAGCCGGTCCCGTACGTGTTTTTTGCCATTCCGGTTTTAAAGCAGCACTGGCCGAACAAGGCGGCATGCTGATCTCCGGCTATGCCGGCGATGGGAATCTCCCTGCCCAGCACCGAGGCCCTGCAATTGCCTACGACCTCCCCCGATTCCACGATTTTCGGCAGGGCGCTTACCGGTATACCAAGCTCCTTTATCATGGTATCGTCCCAGCAGAGTTTATGAATATCAAACAGCATGGTACGGGAAGCGTTTGTAACATCGGTAACAAAGCTTTCCCCCTCTGTCAGGGAATAGATCAGCCAGGTATCGATCGTTCCAAAGCGCAGGCGGCCTTTTCCCGCCAGACTTTTCGCAGCGGGAACATTGTCCATGATCCACTTCATTTTGGTGCCCGAAAAATACGGATCGATCAAAAGCCCGGTGGTATCGCCTATGTACTGCTCCATGCCGGCCGCCCGCAGGCGCTCGCATTCCGGCGCGGTGCGCCTGCACTGCCAGACAATGGCGTTGCAGATGGGAATCCCGGTCACCGAATCCCACGCAACGGTCGTCTCCCGCTGATTCGTAATACTGATGGCCGCAATGCTCTCCGGACCTACTCCTGCCGCTTCCACCGCCTGCTTCATGGCAAACAGAGTGGTCTGCAGGATCTGCACCGCGTCATGCTCCACATATCCGGGCTGAGGATAGATCTGCCGGAACTCCTTTTGGCCCATGCCTGCAATTCCGCCGAAGGAATCAAACAATATTGCCCGGGAGCTGGTGGTACCCTGATCGATCGATAAAATGTACTTTCCTACCATCATACGGCTTCTCCTTTCCATATAACAGAGCGGGCCTCAGATCCGCTTCAGCTTCTCCGCAATCGCCTGAAACAGGTTGCTGTCATGCATGACCTTGGCCCCCTTCAGCCACTCCGGCTTTATCTTCTCCAAAATCACCTGAGGACACTTGTATTCTGAAAGGGGCTTTTGGGTTTGAAGGTTTTCCAGGATCTCATTGTAACGGCGGACCGTGATCTCTTCGCAATCCGGCCTGAGGGAACGGAAATTGTTTGGCTTCGTGTATTTAAAGGCATAGAGGAAATCTGCCCATTCCCCGTATTCCGTCAAATGCACATAGCTGTCCGGCACCTCAAGGGTCAACTGTACAGAGCCGGAAACCTTCCCTCCCGTATTTTGCTTTTTTCCCTTCACCACACCGAAAATAGGACATTCGCAGCGAAGCCCCAGAAGCTCGATCATTGCCTGATATTCCCCACGAAGGGAAAGGTTGGGCTTTGCCCTGTAGGTTTCCCCGGAACGCAGGATTTTCAGAACCAATTTTGACTGATAAGTTTGAATCGTCACGGTATCACTCTCCTTTTGCCGGAGCTTTTCCGGCGGCATCTGGCTTTACTGCCCACTCATACAGGAAGGTGTCAAACACGCCTTGTTCGTTTGGCTTTACAAGGAATCTGCGCAAAAGGGCTTCCTCATCCAGTCCTGTGCCTCCGTAAAAGGCATCCGCGATCCCCCCGGCAATGCAGGCCACCGTATCTGTATCACATTTTACACTGAACACATTTCTGATGCAGCTTTCCCAATCCTCCGATTCCAGAAAGCAGCGGATCGCCAGAGGCATGGTGCCCATGGCTGTCACGTCAAATCTTCCCATGGGCCGGTAAAGGCTCAACGGCTTTTTTACAGAATATCCGTATTTCCTGTGCAGGTATTTCGCAATCTCCTTTTTGGACGCGCCGATGCGTGCCAGAAACACCGCCGCGGCAGTGGCCTTCGCGGCTTTCACGCCTTCCGGGTGATTGTGGGTGCAGATCGAGCTTTCTTCCGCCTGTGCTTCCACCTCGGCTAAGGTATCGAAATGGAGGCCGATAAAGCTCACCCTCATAGCAGAGCCGTTTCCGTAGCTGCCGTAGCCCACCTCGGAATGGTTGAAAAGCCATTGCAAAAACATATTCCCATATCCTACCCTGGAGTACCTTCGGCCAAAAATGCCATAGGCCTTGGCATAAGGAATATTCTCAAGCAGGGCATATTTTGTTGCCACAGTCAGTACCGTATCGTCTGTAAAAGTACTCATGCCCCCGAAGAGCTCGACCGTTTTCCAGTTAAAATTGCTCGGCCTCGTAAATTCAAAACGGGACCCGGCAATATCGCCCAAAATAGCTCCGTACAAGAGGAATCACCTCACATTCTATCGCTTATTATACCATAAGCACTGAAGGCGCGTTGGTATAATATGTCCATCGGCCGTCTGAGCATAGCAAAGAACTGGCCGGGACAAATTCAAATCTATAATATCCGCGCCTCTTTGCGGATATTATACCACACCTGCGGTGGACACTCGTGAAGTCTCTGCGGCGCAAGCCGAAAGTCCTCCGCCCGACCACAGCCTTTGCGGATATTATACCATTCTTTTCCCTGCTTGACTACAGGTATTTTCCCACAAAAGAAAAAGGGGGCAGCTTATCTGCGGCCCCTTTTTTGTCAAGCAAAATTATTTCTCTGACTTTTTTATTTGCATATTTCCGGAAGTAGTGGAAAAGCGGAAGCTTGATTTCCCGGCAGAATATTTGGCTCGTCCTGATTTTCCAGAACTGCCGGTCACAGGAAAATCAGAGCTGAAATCCCCTGAAACACTGGAATATTCCGCTTCAAAGCCGGGATTCTCGGGAATGGTAAGGACAAGAGCGCCCGAAACAGAACTCATGTTTACCGATTCGGGGCATTTGGAAAGATTCGCAAACACCGTGGCGGAAACAGCGCTGGTGTGGAAGGAATCGGCCCTTCCATCTACAGCTATCGCTCCTGAAACCGTATTAAAATTCAAGGCTTCAGATTCAACGTTTTCGGCATTTATGGCGCCGGAGGTCGTATTGACGGAAAGCTCTTCGGAAAAGCTGAGGTTTTTCATTGTAAGCTCTCCGGAAGTGGAAGAAAAGCTTGCTTTTTCACCTTTCAGGGAAGAAAGCTCCAAATCCCCGGAGGTAGAGGAAAAGTCCTGCTCCGCGGCTGTAAAGCCAGAAACGGATATGAGGCCCGCGGTAGTGGAGCACTTCAGGGATTCCAGAGAAGTGGAAAGCGCCCTGGGCACCTCCACGACCAGATTTTTATAGTGGTTTTCAAAGATGCTCAAATTGATAAACGCTTTGCTCCATTTTATCTGTAATATTCCGTTGGATATGGATAGCTTTAACCGGTTCTCCTCTGTGAATTCACGGTTTGAAGTCTCAGTAACGCGGATAAGGTCCCCTGAGCCGACCTTTATCTCCACTTTGCCGTTGATCCAGCCGATATCGAGTCCATCCACTCCGATCTCCTCCGGATCCCAGGTGGTGGTATCGGAATATGGGGTCTTGCCGGGCTGCTCCAGATCATCCCACTCCATAAGCGTTTTCAGGCCAAAGCTGTTCTGAGAAAGGCCGACTGCCAGCACAAAAATCAGGATCAGCGCCGCTATGGAACAGGCCACCAATGTAAAAATCGCTTTTTTCTTTTTCATATGCAGATCTTTCCTTTCGCAAAAGTGAAGGATTCATTTCACCCCGGGATCGTTCAGGGTAAGTATGGCCTTTATGATGCCGTCTACCGCAGGGGCGATAAGGAAAATGATCCAGGTGATCCCCCACCTTCCCGTTCCGAAGCTTAAAAGGAAGTAGAAGGCCAGCACCAAAGGCCAGTAAGCGGAACGGATCGCCTTCAAAAGCTGCCTGTGTGAAAAGGACTGGTTCTGCCACTGCTTGAAATCCGACACCACTGTATTGGGAGAGGGCTGCTTTTTGGGCTTTGCCGAATGATTGTAGATCAAAAGCCCGGTAGCGGCCGCAATCATCACAAACATCAGCGCCACACCTAAAACTTCCAGGTTTACAAACGGAATACTTCCCAAAACGATGACCGGCACCACGCTGAGAATATAGAGCATAACGGCTATAGCGGTGATCGCGGCAGATCTTTTTTCAGGACTGCCGGTGGGAATATATACGGGCTGGTCCTGCGCCGGAGTGTCTTCAAGGCCCTCAAACAGCTCCCGCACATCGCCTATACTTACCACTGTGAGATTATATGCGTCTTCCGGGCTCTTCCCCTCTTCGATCAGGGCATGATATTTGTCCAGCAGATTCTGCGTAAGCTCTACCTTCAGCTCGTAGGCCTTCTGGGTCCTCGGCGCGTTCTGAAACAATTCGTCTACATAGGCTCTCAGATTATATTCCATACAATAATTCCCTTCTCTGCTTGTTTTGAAGTTCACTTTGTTTTTTCTTTTTTGTTTATGGATATGAACAAGGCTAAGGCAATACAGTTACAGGCCAAACCGATTGAAAGAAACACGTTGTTTCCTTCATGAAACATTGAGATGACCATACAGCTCAAAGCAGCTATTGCAGCCAAGAGCCCAACGATCTTCTTCCAAGACTGCTTCATTCGCATTCCTCCTCTGCTCATTGGCACGGCCTGATCAGCGTTTCGATCAATTGCTTTGAGGTATCCCATTCCGCAAGCATGGCATAATAGGCCTGTTCGCCCGCCGGTGTAATGGAATAATACCTGCGACGCGCCCCGGTACTTTCATCGCCCCAATATGAAGTGATAAGGCCCATCTGCTCCAACCGGCGAAAAGCCGTATAAAGCGTGGCTTCCTTCAGCTCATACTTTCCGCCCGTTTTCAGCTCTATCGCACGGTTTATCTTGTAGCCGTAGCTGTCACTTTCCATAAGCTGGGCCAAAATAATGGTGTCTGTATGACCTCGAATAACATCAGACGCAATGGACATTTCATCCCTCCTTTTCAGAAAAACGGCCGGAAACACGGGCTTTTTCGGCATTCCGACCGATGCTCACCAATCGTTTGAGTATAGTATAATCTGCTATACCTCGTCTGTCAAGGTATTTTTCTAAATAAGTTATATCCTGACAAATTTCTATAACTTTGAAAAAACGCATTGTCTTTAATAAGCGGAAATGGTATAATGGCCGCAGTATCAGGAAGTTTGCAATTGCAAGCGATTCCTGTTTTCGTTGGAAAGTGCGGTTTTTTTCAAGAAATCAGAGTGGTTTATGCGCTCTTACGGTATGAGAAAGAAGCACTTATAAAGCCGATTTTTGGAGAGGGCTCCCCTGTTTTTTGAACCTGCCGAAGAACTGTATTCAGGCAGATTTTTTGCTAAAACCGGGTCTATCGGAGAGCGGTATTACAGGCGAGGTTTCAGCTTAAACTGAATCTGCGGGAAACCGCATGATATGTTAGTTTTTGGGCGAAATTTCGAGGAAAATTTGGGGATAAAAAGGCACTTTGGATTTTCAAATCGGGTGGTGGAAATATGCTCTATTTTACGATTGTATTTTTTTGTACTGCAGGGCTATTTTTGGTGCTGCTGGAGGACAGATTCCGCATCTGGACTACGGTTGGAGTGACCGGGGGTGTGTACCTGATCGCGCTGGCGGCAGCCTTTTTCCTGCGCAGAAGAATAGAAGATCCGGTGCTTGCGGAACAGATCCCATGTGCTGTCGGATGCGCTTTGTTCTTCCTTTGTTCATTAGTTGTTCATACAAACAACATACTTCAGAAACTTTTTCTGGCGCTGCTGTCACTTTGCAATTTTACCTTTCTCAGTTTCTTTTTACCACTGTTTCTCGGGATCCTTCCAAACGCAGGATCGGGAGCCCCGGCGGGTTTCATTTCCGTGATCCTGTATTTGCTTTTCACACTGCTTACGGGGCTTCTGTTGTACCATCCGATACGGCTTTACAGCGGACGGGGCGTTTCCGGATTTCTCATTGGAATGTGTCTGCTTGTTTTCGTGCTGTACGCCCTTTGCCTCGGCTCTTTCGATTTTCTGTTCCGCACGAACATTCCGGCTGCCCGGCTGCTGGCAGCGACCCTGCTCTATTTTGCCATGATGTTCGGATTCCGCTCCCTGTATCACGGCGGAAAATATCAGGAGCAGCTTGTTTCCGAATCGACACGCCAATGGATGCTGGAAATGGAATCGGGCGACTTTGTGGATATGGTGGCCGCCGTACAGGAGGTCAAAAACGTCAAGAAAGCGGGAGAATACGCCCTTGACGCCATCGGAGTCATGGTGGCCGACGGGCTCGCGGACCAGGTGCCGGACTACATACGCTCCGCGAAGAACAACCTCTCCCCCGCCATTCTGGAAAAATACCATGAGAATCCCTACCTCAACGCGGTGATCGCGACGAAGGCTGCCTTTGCCCAGCAAAACGACATTGAATTTGAATGTAACGCCTATGCTTCCAAGGCGCCGCTGAAAACCTCCGAAATCTGCGTTATCGTGAATGAAATGCTCACAAAGGCCTGCCAGGACGCGGCCCGATTCGAAGGAGAAAGAAAGCTGAGGTTTACTGTGACGCCTACGGCGGATTCCCTGCGGATCGAAGCCGTATATTCCGGGCTGTTGCCGGAGCGGGAAAAATTCTCCTTTGCCATGCTGAAGGGCAAAAAGGCCGCCGATCTGTTCCGCTGGCTTTTCGACGACAGCGCGGAGCAGGACGGGGATCTACGGGGACTGGAAAACACCCAGGAGGTCATCCGGCGCTACAGCGGCCAGCTTTCCATTTCCGCCGCAGGACAGGAAGAGATCATTTTGCAGGCTGTTTTGAGATTCTGATACAAATGTTTTTGTAATTTTGCTCACTATAACTGCTAAAAGGGAAAATTTTCACGAGCCAGATGTTGGAAAAGGCACCCTCTCAGCCGCCTGCGGCGATAGCTCTTCCAGAAGGAGAGCCAGGGACATAAGGAAGGACAAGAGTGAGATTCTTCGCGATAGCAGTGCCTGCATTGCTGTCGCTCAGCAAATGACGGAATAAAGTGCATAAGGGCAAGGCCCTTCTCTAACAACAAATTACTGAATGCCAACAACTGAAGAGATACAAACGCCGCTTGGTGTTTTATGCTTATGAATTGGGAAAGGAATGTAGTTTTATGAACGAATGCACCATCACACCGGAAATACTTACGGCCTTTGGCCTGCCGGCTGACGCGGAAGCTGTTCCCGTAGCAGGCGGGCACATCAACCGCACTTTCGCGGTGGAAGGCCCCGAGGGTCGTTTTGCAATACAGCGGATCAACCGTTATGTATTTCCCTCACCATCAGACATCATGGAAAATACCACCGCCGTTACAGAATTTATCCGCGACAAACTGAAAGAGAACGGCGAGGATCCGGACCGGGGCGTGCTGACGGTTTGCCGCACCATCAATGGAGAAGATCATTTTGTGGACAGGGATGGCGAATACTGGCGCTGCACCGTATACATCAGCGGCGCTACCGCTCACGAAACGCCCGACAGCCTGAACATGCTGCAGGAGGCAGGCTATGCCTTCGGCAATTTTCAAAAGATGCTTTCCGACTATCCTGCGGACACGCTGCACGAGATCATCCCGAAATTTCACGACACGCCCGACCGGTTCCGGCAGCTTGCGGAAGCTGTGGAAAAGGACGCCGAAGGACGTAAGGACACAGTGAGCGCCGAGCTGGAATTTGCCTTTGCCCGGAAAGAAAAATGCGGGCTTCTGACGGAGCTGCTGGAAAAGGGCGAGCTTCCCCTGCGGGTGACCCACAACGACACCAAAATGAGCAATGTGCTGATAGACGACGCCACCGGAAAAGCCGTGTGCGTTATTGATCTGGACACGGTTATGCCGGGACTTACGGCCTTTGACTTCGGTGATTCCATTCGGGCCGGCGCCGCGACTGCCGCGGAGGACGAAACGGACCTTTCCATCGTTCACTTTGATCTGGACAGGTTCGAAGCCTACACCCGGGGATTCCTTTCCGCTGCCGGACAGTCGCTGACCGAAAAGGAGCTTGACACTCTGCCGGACGGCGCAATCCTTATGACCTTTGAGGTAGGAATCCGCTTTTTGGCCGATCACCTGAACGGGGACGTTTATTTCCACATTGACCGCCCGAATCACAATCTGGACCGGGCAAGGAACCAGTTCAAGCTGGTGGAGGAAATGGAAGCCAAGCGCGCCGAAATGGGAAAGATCATCCGTAAGTACTGCTGACAGCAGGGAAAGGCATGAAAAAAGCAATGAAAAAGACTGTCCCCAAGCTTCTTGCCGCCACGTTAGCCGTCATGTTCGTTCTGCCCTTCATTCCCGCGTTGACGAGCAGCGACCCTTCTTTCGATTACACCCTGCTCATGTATCTGGTATCTCCCGGCTACTCCATTTTTATCGGGATCTTTTCCGGGAGAACCGTGCGAAAGCTGTGGTTCTTTCCGCTGCTGTCTTCGGTACTGGCGCTGGCCGCCTACATGATCCTGTTTGGCCCCTCTATTCTTTTCTTTATCGGCTGCTATTTCCTTCTCGGAATGTCGGCCATGGGCACTACTGCCCTGATCCTTGTTTTCCTGAAAATCAGAAAAGAATCAAAATAAAAATCATACGGCAACACCGTAAACAGGAGGAGTTTATGAAAATCGCAGTAATCGGAGCCTGGCACGTTCACACCATGGAATACGCCGAGGCAATCAAAAAAAATCCAAAGGCAGAGCTTGCCTGCCTTTGGGACAGCGACGCAAAGCGTGGACAGACCACGGCGAAAAAGCTGGGGATCCCCTTCCAGCCGGAGCTTTCCGCCATATGGGAGGACAGCTCCATTGACGGCGTACAGGTAACCACCGCCACCTTCCGGCACAAGGACATCCTGATCGCCGCGGCAAAGGCGGGAAAGCACATCTTTACCGAAAAAGTGCTGACCTTTACGGAAAAGGACGCAGAGGAAGTAGCTCAGGCGGTACGCGACAGCGGCGTCAAATTCACCATTTCCTATCCCCATAAAACACGACCCGTCTTAAAGGCCGCAAAGGAGCTCAAGGACAGCGGCAAGCTCGGGCAGATCACCTACGCGAGAGTGCGAAACGTCCACAACGGAAGCGTTGCCGACTGGCTTCCTCCCCACTTCTATGACGCGGCCCAGACAGGCGGAGGCGCCATGATGGACCTGGGCGCTCACCCCATGTACACTCTGGCCTGGTTTATGGGAAAGCCGAAGTCCGTTCTTTCCATGTTTACGGAGGTCACCCACAGAGGCGTGGAGGACAATGCCGTGTCCGTTCTGGAATTTGAAAACGGCGCTATCGGCGTTTCCGAAACCGGCTTTGTGACAAACGGCAATTCTTATATTCTGGAGATCAGCGGAACGAAAGGTTCTCTGCTGGTACACAATGAGACTCTGGAATATTCCTGCAAGGAAACCGGCAACAAGCCCGTTCAGATGACGGAGCTGCCGGAGCCTGATCCCATGCCCATCGACGCCTGGATCGACGCGGTGACGGAAGGCGGAACGGCGCCCAACGGTATCGACGACGCCGTTACCCTCTCCCTGTTTATGGAAAAAGCCTATGAAGCTTACCGCACAGGGAAAAAGGTATTGTTTTAAGCTTACCTTATACCAGAAAAAAGTGAAAGCCGGCGTTGCACACGCCGGCTTTCGCTCTTAAAAACGCATTCGAAGCTTACCCAACGGTAAGAAGGAGATGTCTTTGAAATTGTCATCTGCTTTTGCGCCGTGCTCGGGGACCGGCGTTTTAGCCGGTCCCTTTCCGGCTTAAATGATACCCCTGTCTTTTCATAGCAGGCTTTTATCCGATCTTCTCCGCATACCGCATCAGCATCTGCGCGGCTTCCGCTCGGGTGACATTTCCGCGGGGATCCAGGATCCCATTGCCTTTCCCGGTAATGATCCCGTTTTCCACAGCCCAATTCAAGGCCGTTACAGCATAGCCACTGACCTTTCCCCGGTCGGTAAAGGCATTCAGCGTTCCGCTCGTTTTCGGGCTATCCGCATACCGGTACAGCATACAGGCCATCTGTTCACGGGTCACAGGCCGGTCGGGACGGAAAGTACCGTCCCCAAACCCATTGACGATCCCGGATTCATTGGCCCAGATCACGGCTTTTTCATACCAGATCCCCTTGGGAACATCGGTGAAATTGTTATCGCCAATAATGGGATCCCCGTACCAGGACTTTACATGGAGGATCTTTGCCAGCTGCCCGCGGGTCAAAGGACTTTTAGGCGCAAATTTTCCATTGCCTACCCCCTCCATCAGCCCGTCCAGCTCCGCGTACTGTACGGCTTTTTCATACCAAGCGCCGGGTACGGTGTCCGAGTAGACGGTGGTTTCTGGGGCGGGCTCGGAAGAAGTCAGCTTTTGCCGGCCGGTCACGGCGCCCGTTGCAGGATCAAACTCCGAAACGGTATAGGTTCCGAAAATCCCCTTTGCGGTGAGCTTTCCGCCTTCCTCTTGGAAGGTGATCTCCCGAGCGCCCTTTCCGCTCAAAGTATACCAGTTCTTACCGGTTCTGTTTACCGCGGTCACGGTACATTTGATCTTCTCTCCCGTCAGCTTTACTTCATCGCCAGTAACGGAAACCTTCTTGATCCCGATTCCGTCAATGGAAAAACCGCCCGTTTCGGAAGACGCCGCTTCCTTGAGATTCTGGATCAGAAGATCGACTTTGCCGATATCGTTATTCTGCGGCTCAAACACATAGCTCTCGCTTTTGGGAACAGAAAACAGGAAATGGGCGGGAACGGAGACAGACCAATTTAAATCCGAGCACGGCATAGTTCCCATCGGTTCCGTGGAGGTCGTTTCCGTATACAGAGTCTGCCCCTCCGCGTTGGTCAATGTGAAGGTTCCATATCCGGCCACATCAATATGGGTCTTTCCTTCTTCCGCGAAGGCTGCAGCCCCAAAACACCCCAACAGGATACCCATCACCAACGTAAGTGCCAACAGCTTTCTTCGTATTTTCATAACATTCTCCTTTATTCTTACTCAGCGGCTAAATCAACCGCGTCTACTACCGCGGAAGTGCCTGCCGGCATAAAAGGCCGAACTGCTTTTGAACCTGTTTTCAGCCTATTCCTCTGTGGTGGAAAGCAGGTTGCCGTCCTTGTCGTATTCTTTGACGATCTCCGTCACTT
>CAZNZS010000001.1:0-75189 GCA_964577585.1 uncultured Acutalibacter sp. | reverse complement strand
GGTCAAGGGCGCCCTCTCAGTCATGCTGACGCATGACAGCTCTCCCAGAGGGAGAGCCAAGAAGGGAAAGGAAACCCCTCCACCATGCTTCGCATGGTTCCCCTCCCCTTTCAGGGGAGGCAAGAAAGGGCGGGCGCGTCTAACAACTAATTACTAACAGCTAACAACTAGCTCGCTAAACTACAATTTGTCAATTCCCTTGCCCTTATCTCTACATTATACATTGTACATTCTACATTGCTTTTGCCCTTTATCCAGCATCTAGTATCTAGTATCTAGAATCCAGAATCTAACAGGGAGAACGTGTCATGAAATGTAAGATCCGCGTGGAGAGCGATCCGGCTTTGCCGGAATATGAAGCGCCGGAACAGCCAGAATGCGTTGTTTGCGGCTGGGACCGGGAGCTGAGAGAGATAGACGGCGGGGTGCTGTGCAGCCGGTGTCTGGAGGACTATGTTCTGAAGCAGTATCGGGACAGGTATCGGGAATTCATCGAGCAGGTCTCCGGAGAAGCGGGCCGGTTCGCCCTTTGGTGGTTCAGCGGGCTTTCCGAACGGGAAAAAGAGGCCGCGGCGTTGAATGCCCTGAGAGCGGAGGCGGCGGCGCTTCCCTCTCAGGCCGGATCCAGATTCGGAGAGCTTGCCGTGGAATATGTGAAGGACAATGCCGGAGAGTTTGCGGAGCACATCATAAAATCAAGGAACAGGGAGGGATAGAAATGCGTGCGGAAGTCTTTGATTACAGGAAGATGACGGAGGAGCTGGACAAGGAAATAGAGGCTCTGGGCAAGCGGCTGCGGGAGGTGAGAGGGGAACAGAAATACCTGTGGATCACGACCTCTGCCAGAGTGAAGCTCTTGATGGAAGAGCTTTTGGAGCTTTATGAAAAGCGGAACATATTTATAAAGAGAGCGGAGGAAAGGGAAAAATCGAAAAGGGAGGAGCCTGATCCCGGTGGGAGCTCTAAAGACAAGCCAGGGGAGGGAGGCAGGTGGAAAAAGGGAATCTGAAAAGGCTGAGGCAGAATATCACAAGATATTTCAGCCGCTGCGATGCTGAAGGGAAAGCCCCCACCGTGATCGGGCTTTTGCTGGCTCTCGGCATGGCGGACCGCCGGGAGCTTGAAGAATATGAAAAGGAAAGCACGCCTCAGGAGCGGACTGAGCTGCGCAAGGCGAAAAGCAGGATAGAAGAATATCATCTTCAGGAAATTTGCAGGAAGGATCCTTCCGCTGGGGCAAAGTCAGTTTTGAGAAATGAGTTCGGATACGGTGAAAAGGGCACGGCGGAGGGAGTGCCGGAGATCATTCAGGTGGAAATTGCGAACACGGAAGGAGGCGGGGATAAGAGCTGATGAAGGTGGTGGTGCCAAGCACGGTATTCAACAAGAAATTTCTGCCGCTTTTAGGCGATGACAGGCACAGGTACCTGGTGCTTTACGGCGGAGCGGGCTCCGGGAAATCAGTATTTGCGGCACAGCGCCTTCTGGTGCGGATGATGGGCTCTTTCCTCTGTAATCTGCTGGTGGTGCGGGCTGTAGCGTCCACGAACCGTGACAGCACTTACGCCCTTTTCAAGCAGATCATTTCTCAGTGGGGAGTGGAAAGCCTTTTCAGATGTCGGGATTCGCTGATGAGCATAAGCTGCATAAACGGAAATACCGCCATATTTAAAGGCCTGGACGATTCGGAGAAGCTGAAATCCGTTACGTTTCCCAAAGGAGAGCTAACGGACATCTGGGTGGAGGAGGCTTCGGAAATATCGGAGGCGGATTTTAACCAGCTGGACGTTCGCCTGCGCGGAGGCAGCGCCCACAAGCAGATCACCTTGACCTTCAATCCTGTATCCGCTCTTCACTGGCTGAAAAAGCGGTTCTTTGATACGCGTGACGACAGGGCGGTTGTACTCAAGACAACGTACCGTGACAATGCTCACATTGACAGGGAATACAAGCAGACACTGGAGGGTTACCGGGAGACGGACCCTTATTTTTATTCCGTGTACTGCCTGGGAGAATGGGGCGTACTGGGACAAACGGTGTTTGACAGCCAAAAGGCGGCCGAGCGGCTGGCGCAGGTAAAGCAGCCGCTGGAAACAGGAAAATTCGCCTTCGAAACGTATTTCGACCGATTTGTGAACGAGGTGCTGATCAGGGACGGCAGCATCGGCTTCAAAGAGGAAGCCCGGGGATGGATATCGGTCTACAAAAGGCCGGAAAAGGGACGGTTTTATGTGATCGGCGGCGATACGGCGGGAGAAGGCTCCGATTATTTTGTGGGGCAGGTCATCGACAGTTCCACCGGGGAGCAGGTGTGCACCCTCCGCGGGAAAATGGATGAGGACATTTACGCAAAGCAGATGTACTGCCTGGGGATCTGGTACAATACGGCGCTGCTTTCCGTGGAGGCCAATTTTTCCAGCTACCCCATCAGAACGCTGGAACGGCTGAGATACCCGAAGCAGTTTGTGCGGCAGGCGGAGGACAGCTTTACCCATAAGCTCAGCAAGAGCTACGGCTTCCGCACCACGGCTGTCACAAGGCCTCTGATCATTTCCGGGCTTACCGAGATCGTGAGGGAGCACACCGAATGGATCAATGACAGGACCACGCTGGAAGAAATGCTGACTTTCGTGCGAAACGAAAAGGGCAGAGCGGAGGCCCAGGCCGGCGCCCATGACGACTGTGTGATGGCGCTTGCCATTGCCTATTACAGCAGGGAACAACAGGAGGAAAAAAGAGGAGGAAGAGAAGGCTGGACCGAGGATATGTGGGAGGACTATCAGCGCGCTTCCCCGGAGGATAAGGCCATGCTGAGAAAGCGGTGGGGGGATAGATGTTAGATATTAGTTGTTAGTTGTTAGAGAAGGGATTAAGGGCATAAGGATAAGGGCGAGATCCTTCGTCATAGCAATGCTTGCATTGCTATTTCTCAGGATGACAGAAAAAAGCAAGGGGAATGAAAAGCAGCTATTTCCCTTTCTAATAACTAATTTGCTAACGACTATGGAGGGGAGGTGAAATCATGGCGGAAAAGGGATACGCGGGCAGGATCAGAAACACCGGCTCTCAATGTGTGAAGGCTCCCTTTGCACAGGAAAAGAAGAAGGCCGGCACCGTAAAGCGCGGCGAGGATCTTCGCACCGGCAAAAAGACCGGAAGGTAAAGGACAGGCCGGAAGCAAAAAAGGAGGTACAAAATGGACAATGACGAAATCTCTGCCGTTGCAGAGGAAGGGGCAGAAGCAGCGCCCAATGAAGCGGAGCAGTCCGGAGTGGAGCAGCCCGGAACGGGACAGCCCGGGCCGGAGCAGTTTCCCTCAGGGGACGGGGAAAACCGAAAGCCGGCTGCTGAGGCAGAAGCGCCTGAGGAGGCTCCGGAGGAGGCAGGGCCCCGGGAGGGTGCTCCCGTGGACAACGCCCCTTTGGGGAGTATGCCCGCGGCGGAAGGCGCCGATGTAAGGCAGTGGCAGATCAACAGAGGAACGGGGAGAAGCTTTCAGGAGCAGCTCATGCTGGATCTCGAAGAGGTAAGTGATATTGACCCGGAAATACGGGGACTCAGGGATCTGCGGAGAAAGCCGGAATATCCCAAGATCTGCAAGCTGCTGGAAAATGGGATCAATCTGCCTGCGGCGTATAAACTTGTCTGCTTTGACGAGCTCCTTGACCGCGGCAAGCGGGCCAGCCGGCAGGCGGCCATCAACAGCGTGAGCGGAAAAGAGCATATGCGTCAGAGCGCGGTGAGGGGAGAAGGGGCCGCGTCCGTCCCGCCGGAGGTGGCGGAGGAATACAGGCTCTTCCTGCCGGACATATCCTACGCTGAAATGCAGGAACACTATAACAAATGCAGCCGGGAAAGCCGCTGATCGGTTTTTTTCGGGATGAAAAAAGGAGAATGGTCTATGGCGATATCGATATATCAGACAGACAGCGGTCGTGTGCCAGGCTTTGAATACATGCCCTGTGACGCGATCACTCCAAAGCTCGGCATGGCAATGAAGCTGGATGGGGGAAAGCTCAAAAAGGCGAGCGGAACGGACAAGCCCAAATACATCAGCATGACAGAGCGGGAGGCCGCCTGCGCTTCGGGCGAGCTGATCCCCGTTGTGCGCGTTGGGGAAGACATTGTGTTCAGCGCTCCCACGCCTTCGGGCTTTACCGCCTTGCCCGGCGCAACAGTGCAGATCTCATCCGACGGCTGCGGGCTTTCCGCTTCCGCGGGCGGGGCGGCGGAGGTGGTGCGCTCCGGTGAGGACGCCACCTTGTTCAGGATCTGTACGCCTGCCGCTCAGACTTCCGGCGGAAACACAGCCAGCCAGGGATAAAAAAGGAGGAATGGAACATGGCAAACATTATTTTTTCTGAAGGCCCCGGGGTACAGGATTCCATTTTCGGGAAGAGCCAGGCACCCATCAAGCTTTTTCTGGAAAAGCGGGGAGAGGCCTTTGAACAGGAGAGCATGCTGAAAAAGCTGTTTTCCATGGAGGTTTCCCGCCATTTCGGGGAAAAGCTCACCACCATGACGGCGATGGAAGGCTTTCGCCCTGTAGGAGAAAACGGGGAATATCCTGTGGACGGTATGCAGGAAGGCTTTGATAAATTCCTGGAAAACATGACCTGGAAAAACAGCTTTTCCCTGTCCCGTGAAATGGTGGAGGACGCGAAGGTCACCGACCTGAAAAAGCAGCCGGGAGCATTCATTACCGCCTTTCACCGCACCCGGGAAAAATTCGGCGCGGCCCTGTTCGGGGGCGCTATGGCGGGAAAGACGCAGATCGAGTTCCAGGGGAAGACCTTTTCCACCACCACCGCGGACGGGAAAAAGCTATTTGACAAGACCCATCCGGGGAAGGTATCCGGTAAGCTGCAGGGGAACCTTTTCTCAGACGCTTTTTCAGCAGATGCGCTGGCGGCCATGGAAACGGAAATGCAGAATTTCAGGGGGGACAACAATGAGGTCCTGGACGTGGCTCCGGATACCATTCTGATCCCCAACCAGTATGCACTGAAGAAGGCCGTATTTGCGGCGATTGGCGCGGACAAAGACCCCAACACGGCAAACAATGGCTTCAACTACCAGTATGGCCGCTGGAACGTCATCGTATGGCCTTATCTCAACCAGTATCTTACTTCCGGCACGGCTCCCTGGGTGCTGCTGGACAGCCGGTACAACGAGGATTACGGTGGAGCCATCTGGCTTGACCGCACCAAGCTGGATGTGAAGAGCCGCATCGATGACGGCAACGACGCCAATGTCTGGCAGGGCTATGCCCGGTTCATCGCCGGCTTCAACGATTGGCGATTCGCGGCCTGCGGAGGCGTTTCCGCCGGGGACGCCCTCATTTCGGTCTGAGCTTAGTTGGAACAGAGAAATCTTGGAGAAGCCCCGAATCCGGGGCTTTTCTGACTTTTCCGCAGGAGGGCAGAATGAAGGTTAAAGAAGTGTTGGAATTTGCAGACGGGATCAAGCCCAACGCCTACAGCGACGGTCAGAAGCTCATATGGCTCAACAGCTGTGAGGGCATGGTACAGACGGAGGTCCTGCTTTTCGCGCCCGTGGAGATCATCACCTATTCTCTTCCGGCCGATGAGGACAGTGAGCTGCTTGTGAGCGCGCCCCACGACAAGCTTTACATTTCCTATCTTTGCGCCATGATCGACTTTGCAAACGGCGAGTACAACAAATACGTGAACAGCATGGAGATGTTCAATTCCGATTTTTCGGAATTCGTGCGGTGGTTTGCCAATGCCTACAGGCCGGCAGATACAGATTTGGAAAGGGAGGAATGAGCATGACAAACGGAGTGCCGGGATGGGGCGGATATTATCTTTCGGCATACGGGATCGCGGTAAAGCACGGGTATGTGGGGACAGAGGAAGAATGGCTGGAATCCCTTCGGGGAGCCGGTGTGGAGATGAGATATGAGAACGACAAGCTGCAGTGGCGCGGAAAGGACGAAGAGAACTGGCAGGATCTGGACGCCATAGACAGCCTGCGGAAGCAGATCGCCACGGAGACGGCATCGGCCACGGAGGCCGCGGAGACCGCTGCTTCGGACGCGCAGTCCGCCCTGACGGAATCCACGGCGGCAAAGACCGCGGCGGAAGCGGCACTTGCCCAGGCGCAGGCCATAAACGCTGCCGCGGAGGAAGCCATAAGCTCCATGGAGACCGCCACGGAAGAAGCCATCGGGAGCCTTACCACGGAGCAGGAGGGCTTTGCCAGCCTGAAGACCCAGCTGCTGGACTACGTGGGAAGGCAGATCGTGTGCACCTCTACCGATCCGGGAGAGGGGGCGGATGTCACCTACGACGACGGGACCATGATCTGTGTTTACGGGTGAGGTGAAAAGATGATCTACCTTGTAAAGAACGGAGTGACAATGGATGCCGATACGGTCTACTGTACGGTAGACAGCGTGGCCAAGAGATGCAGCAGGGTCTACATGGCGGAGGGCGGAAAGACAAAGCTACTGTGGGAAAAAGGCACGAGGGATCATCCCTTTGTGCTGCGGAAGGCGGAAGATTTTGATCTGATAGCGAATCATCCGGCGGCGCATTTCGTGCTGGGGAACGACATTGAGATCAAGATAAACTATAATCCGGATTCCACAATGCCTATATATCCGGACTGCCTGCCGATCCTGCAGGACGTGC
Source organism: uncultured Acutalibacter sp. (assembly GCA_964577585.1). GTDB lineage: Bacteria > Bacillota > Clostridia > Oscillospirales > Acutalibacteraceae > Acutalibacter. Next base: position 68,533 of record CAZNZS010000001.1, on the reverse strand, counting down.
CCTTCAGGGGAGTGTTGGACGGACAGGGGCACAAGATCAGGATCAATGTAGGAGTCTATATCAGGGCGGACCAAAAGAAGGTAACGATTTCGGACGGCCAAACTGCCGTGGGGGCCATGTTCGGGATCAACCGGGGGATCATCACCCGGCTGTGTCTGGATCTCCTGACAAATATCAAATTCGATTACACCAGCCCGAGCTACGGATACGGCATGATCTGCGGGGAAAACTTCGGGACCATAGACCAGGTGAAGGCGGATTTCTATTACAGGCCCATCGACAGCGGCAATGTGGAATACTATCAGAAAAATCCCATCAAATCCGCGGGCCTTGCATACTGCAATCGGGGAACGATCCAGAGCTGTGATGTGTTCAACGGCGCTTCTACGGCGAAGAAGCTTAACTATCTCGGCGGATTCCGGTCGGGAATTGCCTATGAAAACTATGGGACGATCCAGAACGTCAGCGTGAAATCAAACGACAACAGCCGGTACAGCATGTATGAGGGCCTTATCTATCAGATGTGTTATGAAAACAAGAGCGGAGGGAAGGTGCTCAACAGCACATGGCTTTGTAAAAACTCCTATGTTTCGGACATCGCGGTGAATAAAGGCGTGAAGACAAATGTGACCTTAGGGAGCTGCCCGGAGCGGGCGACCTTTGACAAGATCATATATTGAGGGGGGCCGGAACATGGAAGACACCTTGACCAGGGCGGAGCATGAAGAATTCCGCCGTCGGATGGAGGACGTACATAAGCGGCAGGACAAGCGGATCGAGCTGTTGGAGGAAAGGACAGAGCAGATCAACAGCCTTGCCATATCGGTATCCAGGCTGGCTCAGAGCATTGAGAATATGTGCAATGAGCAGAAGCAGCAGGGGGAGCGCCTGGAAACGCTGGAAAACCGGGATGGGGAAAAATGGCGCAAGGTCGTGGGGTATGTGGTGACCGCGGTGATCGGCATACTCTTGGGCTTTGTGGCAAAGCGGATCGGACTTTAAGAAAGGAGGGCAAACCGTGAATAAGAAGCTGAAGTGGCTGAAGGCGGCCGGCATAAGAGCTGTCAAGACGATAGCCCAGACGGCGGCGGCGACCATCGGTACGGCGGCTGTGCTGGGGGATGTGAATTGGACCATGGTGCTGAGCGCTTCGGCGCTTGCCGGGATCCTTTCCCTTCTCACCAGCGTGGCCGGGCTGCCGGAAGTGAAAGAATGAGCGCCGTAGACAAGCTTCTGGCGGTGGCCAGGGCGGAGGTTGGATACCTAGAAAAAAGGACGAATGCCGATCTCTACAGCAAGACCGGGAATGCCGGATACAACAATTTCACGAAATACGCCGCCGAGCTGGACGGGATGGGAATGGTCTATAACGGCCCGAAGAACGGCTACTACTGGTGCGACGTGTTTGTGGACTGGTGCTTTATCAAGGCTTTTGGAAAAGACATGGGCATGAAGATCTTGTACCAGCCGGCGAACAGCCTGGGAGCAAGCTGTACCTACTCAGCGGGATATTACCAGAGGCACGGGGCATTCTTCAGGTCGCCGAAAGTGGGAGATCAGATCTTCTTCACCTATGGCGGGGACGGCTTTGATCACACCGGCATTGTCACGAAGGTGGCAAACGGCAGGGTTTACACCATCGAAGGGAATACCTCAGGCGCCAGCGGCGTAGTGGCTAACGGAGGCGGGGTATGTGAAAAATCCTACCCGCTGGGATATTACCTGATCGGCGGGTACGGCAGGCCGAACTACAGCCTATACAAGGAGGGTGAAAAGGTGACATACGACGAATTCAAGAAGTACATGGCAAAGTACGAGCAGGAAAAGACGGCGAAGGGGATCAGTGATTGGGCCAAACCCGCGGTGGAGTACTGCCGGGAGCACGGCATCATGAAGGGCGACGCAGACGGGAAGTTCCGGCCCCAGAGCAGTATCACCCGGCAGGAAGTGGCACAGGTGGCAATGAATCTGCACAAGAGCAGAGAGTAGCCATTCCTGAGGGCTCCTGCGGACAGGCTCTCCTTGTTTGCAAGGGGGGCCTTTCATGGCAATGGAGTCCATCACTCAAAACGATAACGGAAGGATGAAAGCAAATGCCGGGTAATATTCTTTCAGCGGATACAGGCTTTCCGAGCATGGAGACGGGGAGCACGGAGGAAAAGCTCAATGCAGTCAAAGGATATCTGTATCAGCTTTTGGAGCAGCTGAGGTACACCCTCAACAATCTGGGCGCGGAGAACTTCAACGGCACGGAACTGGAGAACCTGAGGAAGACCTTCACTGAACCCGTAGAGCTGGCGGTAAAGGACGCGGAGAAGAACCTTGCCCAGCTGAAGATCGCTTCGGAGGAGATTTCCACCAGGGTGGAGAGCGTGGAGGGTGACGTTTCCCAGGTCAGCCAGAAGGCGGACAGCATCACCGGCACAGTGACGGGCGTTACCGAGACGGTGAACGGATTGAGCACCCAGATGTCTGCGGTGAAACAGACGATTGACGGGCTTTCCGTCACAACGGGAGGCGGCACCACCTACATCAGCGGAAGCAGCATTCAAAGCGGAACGATAGAAGGCTCCGAGCTGAAAACCGTCATGCGGGAGGAAGGCTCCGAAACTAAGGTAGAGGGAAGGCTTTCCATGTACTACCACGGGCTGAACGGGATCATAGAAGGAGACTTTCTGGTCGGCGGCGTGTGGCTTGACAAACAAGGGGAAGGGACTTCCTCTTCCGCAAGCCACCGCATGTTTGTGGGAACGATCCCGAATAACGGTTCAAGCAGGGATTTCCCGCTAAAGCTGCAATCCGGCGGGGACAGCAGCTATGAAGCGAATGGAGATATGTTCCTGCAGGTCCCGAGCGGAAAGAGGATCATTCTGGAGATCGGCGGGACCCAGTGGATTTTTACCGGGAGCAAGCTGACGGCAGGCGGAAAGACGATAGCTACAGTTTAACGGGAAGGAGGGGGAAAATGCTTCCCACACTGAAATATAAAGACGGGATCAGGAAAACCACGCAGATCAAGCTGCAGGGATACGACCACAACCTCGGCGCTCAGGACGGGACCCTTTGGGACATGCAGAACATGACCGGGGAGCGGTATCCGCTTCTCAGCACCAGAAGGCAGAGGTATCTTGTCCGCCAGCTGGAGGAGCCCCATGCCCTGTACGCCCATGACGGCCTCTATTGGGTGGACGGAGACGGCTTCTACGCGGACGGGATGCGGAAGGGGACGGTGAGCAAGGGGGAAAAGACCATCGTTTCTCTCGGAAAATACCTTCTCATTTTTCCGGACAAAGCATATTACCGGACGGACACAGAGGAATTCGGCAGCCTGGAAGCCAGCTGGACCGGGGCGGTCACCATTCAGGACGGCACATATCAAGGGGAAGCCGCGGCCGCCAACACCATAAAGACTACCGGCACCCCGTTCCCCTTCTCGGTAAACGAGGCGGTGACCGTCAGCGGGTGTGAAATTGCGGAGAACAACAAAACACCCATCATCAGGGAGATCTCAGAGGACGGGAAAGAGCTGAGATTTTACGAGAACACTTTCGCACAGCAGGAATGGACCGGAACGGTGACCGTCAGCCGGGATGTGCCGGACCTGGACTATCTGTGCGTCAATGAGAACAGGGTGTGGGGCTGCAGGGGAGATACCATTTACGCCTCCTGTCCGGGGAACCCTTTTGTGTGGAACAGCTTTGACGGTCTGGCTTCGGACAGCTACGCGGCAGAGGTGGGAAGCGCCGGGGATTTCACCGCCGCCGTATCCTATCTCGGATACCCCATGTTCTTCAAGGAGGATGCCATTTACAAGGTCTATGGGAACAAGCCCAGCAATTTCGAGATCATGGCAAGCGCCCGGCTGGGTGTGCGAAAGGGTTCGTCTCACAGCCTGGCAGTGGCGGGAGAAAAGCTTTTCTATTTGTCCCGCAGCGGGGTCGTGGCCTACTCCGGAGGGATGCCGGAAAGCGTTGCCCACGCCTTCGGGGAAGTGAGCTACAGAGACGCGGTGGCGGGATCAGACGGAACCAGATATTACGTTTCCATGCACGACCCTGACGGAAACTGGAGCCTGTTTGTGTTTGACATCACCACGGGTCTTTGGCACCGGGAGGATGGGACCCATGCCCTTTCCTTCGCGTGGCAGGACGCCCTGTATCTGCTGGACAGCGAGGGCGGCATATACAGCCTGAGCAGGACCGAAAATGCAGAGGCGGAGCCCGAGGGCGCTTTTGAAAGCTGCGCGGAGTTTGGGGATTTCATTGAGAACAGCTCAGACGAGAAGGGCATTTCCAAGGTGCAGATGCGGCTGAGCATGGAGCCAGGCTCTGAGATAACAGTCTACGTGAAATTTGACAGTGAAGAGGAATGGAGAAAGGTGTCCACCGTGCAGGCCCCGAAAAAACGGAGCTTTGTCCTGCCCATTATCCCCCGGCGGTGCGACCACTGGAGGATCAGAATAGAAGGAGAGGGACAATGGATCTTATATTCGCTGAGCAGAGAGTTTTATCATGGCTCCGATCTGGAGTAAAAGGAGGCGCCGAATTTGGAAAATGAAAAGCTGCGGAAATGGCAGGACAGGCTGGCAAGGAACGAAAAGGCTTATCAGGCGGTTCTCGAAAAGATGGACAGGCGGCAGGAGATCTATCTGGGGAGCCGGAGGCTGACGAAGCTTGTCAGGGGAGACAAAAAGGAAAAGACTTCCCATGTGAGGAACCTTACCGCCGAGCTGATCGAGGCCCAGGTGAATTCCTCCATTCCCCAGCCGAAGGTGACGGCGAAACGGGAGAAGGACGAGGAGAAGGCAAGGATCATTGAAGACATGCTCCGGAACGAGCTGAACCGGATGCCCTTTGAGCAGCTGAACGACATGATGGAACGGACGGTGCCGATCCAGGGAGGCGGCTGCTTCCTTGTGGAATGGGACAACAGGAGAAGGACCCATACCACCGTGGGAGAGCTGGCCGTTACCGCGCTGCATCCCAAGCGGGTCATTCCACAGGACGGCGTGACCACCGGAATCCAGGACATGGACTATATCATCCTGAAGCTGCCCCAGACGAAGGAGAGCATCCGGAAGCGATATGGTGTGGACATCGGGGAAGAAGCGGAGCAGGAGCCCGATATGAGGGGAAGCGAAAGCACCGGAGCGGCAGAGGACATGGTGACCCAATACGCTGCCTACTACAAAAACGACAGCGGAGGGATCGGGCTGTATTCCTGGGTGAACGACACCGAGCTTGAGGACCTGGAGGACTATCAGGCCAGGCGCTTAAAGCGCTGCAAGAGCTGTGGGGAATCTCAGCCTACTCACGGCAATGGGCCTTGCCCTAAATGCGGCGGGAAGGAATGGACAGACGGCCGGGAGGAGTTTGAAGAGCTCTGGACGCCTGTTCCGCGCAGCGACGGGACCGTAATCCCGGGGGCCGTGACCGTGCAGCGGTACGATGAAAACGGCGAGGTCCTTTTTGTGAACGAGCCCACGAAGATCCCTTATTACAAGCCGGATATCTTTCCTGTTGTGCTGCAAAGGAACGTTTCGGTGTTCGGCCAGTTCTTAGGAGATTCCGATGTGGACAAGATCATGGACCAGCAGAACACGGCCAACAGGATCGAGGAAAAGATCATTGAAAAGCTGGTGAAATCCGGCAGCTATATGATTCTGCCGGATGATGCTTCCCTTCGGGCGGACGCGGAGGACATGAAGGTGATCCGGCCGGGAAGCGCCGCCAGCGCTCAGTTGATCAGCGTGAAGGATATGGAGGGAAATATTTCCCAGGACATGGCCTACCTTGCCCAGGTATACGAGGAGGCACGGCAGATCATCGGCATTACCGATTCCTTCCAGGGAAGAAGGGACACCACGGCCACCTCCGGTAAGGCAAAGGAGTTTTCCGCCAGCCAGGCGGCGGGCAGACTGGAAAGCAAGCGGGTGATGAAGGATTCGGCTTACGCGGAGCTGTTTGAAGCCATGTTCAAATTCAAGCTTGCCTATACGGACGAAGCGAGGCCGGTGATCTCCCACGACATGGACGGAAACGCCGAATATAAGGAATTCAACCGGTACGATTTTCTGGAGCAGGACGCGGCGGGGAAATGGTATTGGAACGATGCGTTCCTGTTCTCCTGCGACACTTCGGCTCCCCTTGCCAACAACCGGGAGGCCATGTGGCAGGAAACAAGGCAGAATCTGCAGAGCGGAGCCTTCGGAGATCCGACAGACCTCAACACGCTGATCCTGTTTTGGGGAAAGATGGAGCTGCTTCATTACCCCGGAGCGGGAGAAACCAAAAAGTATCTGGAGCGCAGGCAGCAGGAGCAGACGGAACGGGAACAGATGATGCAGGTGCAGATGGAACATCAGGCCGCGGCGGCTCAATATGGACAGGCAGATATGCCGGGAGGGATGAGCGATGGCAACCTATTCACAAGATGAATTTTTGAAGGAAATGGCAAACAGCGGGTACAGTGAAAAGAACTTTTCCACCGCTGACTGGGCTATGGCAAAACAGAATCCGGATTTCGGCATGAGCATGCTGAACTGGAAGAAGCAGTATGACGCTTCGAAGACAGACGCTGACAGGGCCAAGGCGAACCAGGGGGCAGAGGAGCTTCGCAGGGCATACGGAAATTACACGGGCGGCGCGGGCGGCAGCGGATTCTTTCTGGACAAGCCTTCGCCCATGCAGTATTCACCGCGGGAAGAAAAGCCCACATTTTCCTACAATACGGAAACGGACCCGGTCTACTCCGCCTACAAGAAGCAATATCTGCGGGAAGGGGACCGGGCCACAAGGAACGCTTTGGCCTCGGCCGCCGCGGCGACAGGGGGGATCCCCAGCAGCTATGCAGCAACGGCAGCTTCCCAGGCCGGGGATTATTACGCTTCTCAGCTTTCAGACAAGGTGCCGGAGCTTTTCCAGCAGGCGTATAACCGGCACCTGAACGATCTTTCTCAGTGGAATGCGGACAGGAGTTTCGGCTACGGACAGTGGAAGGATGAGATCAACGCGCAGACCGCAGACCGGCAGGAAGAGTTTCAGAAGGCATTGTACGGCGTGGATCTGGGGGATTACAGGATGGCAAGGAAGCTGGGCTACGATGTGACCAATGTGCCCGCGGAGTACGAAAAGGCATACAACCTTGCTTTGCAGCAGGCGAGGCTGATGAATTACGGCCCGTTGAACCAATTGAGCAGGAAATATTTCCCGGGCTGAGCAGAAGGAGAAATGAGATATGGCGCAGGTGCAGAAGGAAATATTGGGCGGCAAAAGGCAGACGGCCAAAAACACAGTCAGGAATCCGGCTTCGTATATTTCCAGGGACAGCGGAAGAAGAAAAGAAGCAGAGCTGCAGCAGAAGCGGGATGAGCTGAATGACACAAAGCAGCTGAACCTTGCCAAGCGGCGGCAGAAGGAAACCTCCAACGCTCTGATTACCGACATGGGAACGACTGCCTTGAAGCAGACCGCCATGACGGGCTTGATTCCCTATATGAACCTTAAACTGAAAGGTCAGGAATCTGAACTGAACCGGCTTTCCGGTGATTACAAGGCCGCTTCTACACCTGCGGACGCCGACAGGATCTACGCGGCATATGAAAAGAAATACGGTGAATACGAAAAGACCTTCAAGGCCGGGCAGAAGGTTCTCGGCAATACCGCGAACAGCTTGCAGAGCTCTTATGAAAAGCTCAACAATACCTATCTGGAAGCACACGAAGCGGACGAGGCGTATATCCGTATGCTCCATTCCTATCAGGGGAAAGCAAGAGGGCTTTCCTCTGATGTCCGCGCTGATCTGAAGAAGAGGGATGAAGCAAGGCTTCAGGCGGTGGACCGGCGCATTCAGGAGATAGACCGACTTGTTCCGCAGAAGGAACAGGAGCGGGACAGAGTGGCGCCTCAACTGCAATACATGGCTGGGGCCAACGCCGGTTTCGAGGTGTTGGACAGATACAATGCCGAGATCCAGGGCTTGAGGAACGAGCAGCAGGAATGCAGGGACTATCTGGACTTCCAGAAGAAATACGGCTCGCTTGAATACGAGGACGACTTTGAAGAGTATTCCCGGAAAGGCGCTGAAATAGAAAATCCATCGTACCACGAAGCGAGTGCCCTGTTTGGCCCCAAAGTAAAAAATCCTGTTACTTTTGGCAGAGAAAACGCAATGGAAATTTTTACTGCAGAAGGCCATGATCCGTACGCGAAATATGCATACGCCAAATATATGACAGATGACGAGCTGAGAAGGTATAACTATCTTCTTACAAAACGTGATGGAGAAACGGCGGACGAATACTTTGACGCTCTCTATGATGAGCTGGTAGCACGGAAAGGAAAGCAAATTGCAGAATCAATCAAGAATGTTGAAAATCCTGTGCTGAAGAAGTCCCTTTATGCAACGACCGCGTTGAATGCCGGCGCGGTAGATTCGATTCGCGGTATTCAGCAGTTCTTTTCTTCAGATAAGCTTCCAACACTGGAATCGGAAATTACGAATCAAGAGCTTTCAAAAGATTTGGATGGATGGGAAAAGATTGCCTATCAAGCTCTATATACTGTGGGACAGCAAGCGCCGCAAATGCTTGTGGGACATTTTGCAGGATCGGTTGGCGGAGCACTTGGAGCGACAGCCAATGCAGCAAAAGGCCTTGCCAGCACAGCAGGTGCGGCAACAGTATTTATGTCTGCCGGTGGCAATGCATATAAAGAAGCCCTTCAACAAGGCTACAGCAAAGAACAGGCCAGAACGTACAGTGTATTGACCGGTGCAAGCGAAGCGGTTCTGGAAAAGCTTTTGGGCGGTTTGCATGGAGTAACCGGCACAGGAACGGAAAAGCTGCTGAACAAAATCTCCGGAATAGATAACGCACTTGCGCGAGTAGCCTTAAAGTTCGGCGTGGAAAGCCTTGGCGAAATAGAGGAGGAAGAGCTGCAAAACTTTCTGGATCCCTTATTTCGAGAGATCGTATTCGGGGAAGAATACCAGGCCCCCACTGCACAGGAATTAGTGGAAACCGCTCTTGTGACTTTCTTCTCTACCAATATTTCCAATGCTCCGGGCAACGCAGCCGATACTGCTTCAGCTGTACAGCAAACATTGAATGACCGTGCCGGTTACAGGGACGCTGTACGGAACGGCAAGGATTTCTATGCCCTGAACCAGCTTTCAGGGGGAGAGCTTGCCCGGCAGAACGGGTATATGGATATTGAGCAGGCATACAACGACCCAGCAAAGGCTTACGAGCTTGCCTGGGCGCTGCAGCAGAACCCAAGCCGGGGCAAGGCCGGGAACCTGTTGGAAAACCAGGGGAAAACACAAAGCAAAGGGCAAACACAGTATTCATTGAAGACGTTTCCTGATGGTAAGAGATTTGTTGACGTGGACACCGACCAAGCAAAGTTTGATGGGTTGGACGAAAAGGCTGCGGCTAAACTCGCAAGAAGCATCATAAAGGAACAGTTCAAAGGAAAGGTTATTGGGATAGAAAACCGGGTTTTTGTCAACGGGAATACAGCGGAAGAGTACACGCAAATCAAACCTAAAATGGAGGAGAATGCGAAGAATGCAAAGTTCCGCGCGTCAACAGAGCTGGACAACCTGCTTGACGCCGGAACCAACTTCCGCACAGAGCCAGACGGAAGAGATGGACACTTTCATGCAGGCAGCACCGGAGACTTCAGGTATTTTGATACCATTTTCAAGGTAGAAGGAGAATACTATCAGGGAACAATCAACATTCAACAGGTTGCCAAAGGTCTGTTGCTGAAAGATGTTACCCAAATAAAAAACATCACACAGGACATTCATGCTTCTTACGGAGAAAATCCCCAGAGCATATTCCTGCGTGATGCTTCTATAAACAGTATACCCACTTCCAAGGAAAATGTCAACGGCAAATCTAACCTCTCCCTGCAGGATCTTGATCCCGCGGAGCTCACCCGAATACTGCAGCAGAAGGGCTTGAGCCAAGGAATGATTGAGAACCTGTTGGGAAGTCAGGGGGAAACTGCGCCCAAGTCACAGGAGAAGACACAGTACTCTATTGAAACCACGCTGGGAGGCAAGAAATATGTAAAAGCTGACAGGCAAGTGATTTCCGGCAACGATCCCAAGCAGTGGGCGGGACAAATTACTAACTACATCAACCAGCAAATTCGCAACGGTCATGATATTACGTTGACAACAAACGATGGCGATTTGCTGCAAATCACAAGAGATACGGCGGGAAAAGCTCAATTCCGAAATCTGGTAAAGCAGGCAAATGGAAGTTATCTTCCTATGTCAGACAGCCAATATGCTGCCAAACTGAGAGCAGAAGGGCATATTGATGAACTTGCAGAGATTTCCACCAGAGGTAAAAAGACTGTTCCAGATAAGGGTGGAAAGCACGGAAAATTTGCCGCTAATGGCTGGAATTACAGAACAGCATATTTTGAAGATGTGGATGGCCAATATTATCGGCTGAAAATTTCAACCGCCAAAAATGGAAATTTCGCAACTGTTTATAACGTAAACCTTATGGTAAATAGCAAGAAGCCATATTCCATCAACGGCACTTCCGCTTCTAAAAACGGCGCTCTTTTGGGCTCAAAGACCCGGGTCGATAGGAATATAGCTTCCAATATTAGTATATCTGCTGCCTCCGAAAAAGTCAACGGCAAATCTTACCTTTCTCTTGCCGGTCTTGATCCCATTGCTGCCGGGGAGATACAGCGGCAGATGGCCGGGGTGAAGACGGACTTTGAAAAGAGCGTGATCCGTTGGGGAGTATCCCCCGAAAAGGCAAATGCGGTTTCCGGCCTGAGAGGGAATGTGGAAGTGGTGTTTGACGGCACTCTCAGAGACAATGAAAACGGGTATTATCAGGACGGAGTGATCCACCTGAACCCGAATCTTTCTTCCGAGCAGGCGATCCTGACTACATACGGCCATGAGCTGACCCACGCTTTGGAAAACACGGGTTCTTACCGTGAGCTTGCGAACCTGGTGCTGAACGGGATCGGGAACAAAACGGCCATCCAGAACGCGGTGAATGAGAAGATCGAGCTCTACAGGAAGAACGGCGTGGAGCTTGACAGGGCGGGGGCTGTATATGAGCTCGTCGCGGACTTTGCGGCGGAAAGGCTGTTTACCGATGAGCAGACGGTAAGAAGGCTGGTTCGGGAGAAGCCCGGCCTTGCAAAACGTATCCTTTCCTGGATCCGGGAACAGCTCGCAAAGCTGACAAACGATACGGCGAAGGCCGAGCTGCTGCGAGCGGAGCGGCTGTATTCCCGGATGATCAACGAGGCGCTGGAGACGTCAGAAAAGCAGATGGGACGCTTGCAGGAGCAGGGGAACAATGGTACAATGGAGGAAGCAAAAAATTCTCTGAAGGAGGACACGGAAAATGCCGGAGAAAAGCGAAGAGGTGGAGAGCCTGGCGCAGAAGCTTATCGAGGCGGTCAAGAAGGATCGGGGAGCAGTGACGCCGGAAGGAGAGCGACAGATCAGGGAGTTCGCAGAGAGCTTTCTACTGCTGCTGGACGATACGGAGGAATAGACCCATCCTTTGGTGCTACCCCATACCGAGCATGGGCAGAAGGCCATATCGTGAAGCCTGCTGCTGAAAGTGTTGCTTACGGCGAGCAACAGATGGCCGTGGAGTACGGTGTGTCCAGCTTTGTGATATCTGAGGATGCTTGGGTCAGGAATAAGGGCAAGACTGCGGCTTTTGCTTTTGACGGGCAAATCTATTTCCGGGAAAAGTTGCCTGAAAGCAAGCGCGGAATGTTCGCATCCCACGAGCTAACTCACGTTATGAGACAAATGGGATTTCAGCCCTATCTGGACTTCATTGAGCGGACCCCTGACATGCTGAATATGAGTAGTGCCGTTGCCCAAGTGATACTTGATACAGTAGCAAAACACCGGAACACCACGTTGGAGAAGGCGGACCCGTCCAGACTTTACGATGAATTCAATGCTACCATGTATGGACATATCTTCTCTGGGACGGATGCGATGTTCCGGGAAGGAGGCCAAGGTGCCGAAGCTTTCTATGACTATAATGAATACGTTGCTGAGCTGACGGCTATTCACGAAAAGTTCAAGAAGGAGCGCGGACGGGCCAAGGCCAAGTTTTCTTCGAGCGACCTGTTGAAAGGCGCCCAACGTTCTATTTCTAAGAACGGAGAAACAACCAAACCGAAAATGCACATGCTCGAGGATCCCTTTTTGGCAGACAGGCTGGGGATCACAGGCGAAGTGGAAGACGATCCCATCTACCGGGCCTACGAAAGGGAGTATCGGAAGAGCTGTAAATTGAAACTGGAAAAGCTTCTTGGCGCGGAGAAGGTCAGCGACAGTTTGGTAGACAGCTATCTGGAATTTGCCGCCGAAGAGAGAAGAAGGGCGTACATCGACTATTACAAAAATAAGCGGTGGAATGACCCTCCAACGACTGTCGGGGCGGATCCGGAGCTTGCGGAGATGGCCCGGTTTTTGCGGCAAAGGGGCTTGATGAGTGAGAACAGAGGTTTTTCCGACGGTAAGCGCAGGTACTCCATCGCAGAAGAGAGCGAGGAGGGGGCGGAACATGGAACTTTGCAACAGGGAGAAAAGGTGAAAGCAAGGGTAGAGAAAAAAGAAATTGAAAAATACAGCAAGTATCACTATAATAAAAATGGAACAGTTCTTGTTACTGATGATTGGACAAACCAAAGATCACCTACGATCCCTAAAGAATTTAAACCATATGCCGTTATACAAACAAAAACCATATATAGAAATGGAGTACAACAAATGGATCGTACTTTCTATGACGAAAATGCTGTAATGAAAATTCAAATCCATTCTGGTCCACATAATCGCCCTGACAAGCATCCATATGGAGAAAACGGGGAACATGCTCATGACTATATCTGGGGCACAAATGGAGAGCGGGAATTACGTAGTTCGCGAAATCTTTCAAATAATGAAAAGATAGAAAACGCAGATATTTTAAGGGGAAATAGAAATGAATAGTCTCGATATTGCACTTTTTTTGAGAATAAACGAACCAACTTTTGAAGTGGATGGTGTTCAGTATTCGGTATGCTGCCCAGACGGTGACGGGTTTTCGACCTGGGATTCCAATGGAAACACCTTTGATTTTCCGGATATTCAATCATTGTTGAATGGCTGGTTTGTTGGAGGAAAGCTATTCCGGGATGTTGTTTCATCTATCATGTGACGTGATTTCAGAAAACAGCAGTCTCACGCTTTGCGGCGCGGGGCTGCTTCTTTTTGTTGCCGAAAAGCAATGAAAAGCGTTAAATGATACAGGGAGACTGTGGGAAACGGGCAGGCGTACAACGATCCCGCAAAGGCTTACGAGCTCGCCTGGGCGCTGCAGCAGGACCCAAGCCGGGGAGAGGCTGGGAACCTGCTGGGGCGGCAGGGGGAAGCGCAGCCGCAGTACTCTTTAAATGCCTTTCCTGATGGTACAAGATTTGTTGATGTGCAGACGGATCAGGTGCAATTTAATGGATTATCTGAAAAAGAGGAATCGAATTTAGCTAAAAAAATCATCAAAGACAAATTTGCCGGAAAGGTGGTAGGTATTGATAACCCTGTTTTTGTAAACGGCAGATCCGCCGCGGAGTACGGTTATCCTGTAAAAAGCATTTCGGGGACTATTCGGGATTCTAAAGCGAGAGCATCTACAGAATTGGATAATCTAATTGACGCTGGAACAAATTTCCGAACTGCCCCTGACGGAGCAGACGGACACATTCATCCAAAGGCTACAGGCGGTTTTTCGTATTTTGATACCATTTTCAAAATTGGAAATGAATATTATAAAGGCGTCATTAACATTCAGAACAATGAAAAGGGAAGGCTTTTTAAGGACATTACCAAAATAGAAAATATCACGCAGGACATAAGCAGCTCATACGGAAAAAATCCGAAGTCTACATTCCTACGTGATAATTCTATAAATATTATACCCACTTCCACGGAAAATGTCAACGGCAAATCTAACCTCTCCCTGCAGGATCTTGACCCCGCGGAGCTCACCCGAATACTGCAGCAGAAGGGCTTGAGCCAAGGAATGATTGAGAACCTGTTGGGAAATCAGGGGGAAACTGCGCCCAAAGCGCAGGCACAGCTGCAGTACTCCATTCAGGAGCTGCCGAATGGGAAAAAATATGTTGAAGTAGACACAGATCAGCATTTGTTTGATGGTTTATCTACCGAAGAAATGCAAAATGCAGCCAAGAAGGTAATTTTGCAAAAATTCAGAAATACAGTTATTGGGAGCGATTATACTGCTTATGTGAACAAGAGATCAGCGGAGCACTATGCTTATCCTGCCAATCGGCGAATGAGTGAGGTTCAAAAACAGGACAAAATGCGCACCTCTACAGAGCTTGATAATATAATGGAAGCTAGTGTTTTTCTGGAAAATGTACCAGACGACGGCAGACACCCTAATGCTGTAGGCGGTATCGATAAACTCAAAACACAATTCCATGTAAATGGAAGAATGTATAGCGCAGAAATCAGTGTTCTTGTGACGGATAAAGGCAGAGTTTTCTATGACTTGACAAAATTTAAGGACATTACTGGAAGCAAAATCGATCTAGCACAAAATGCCGCCGAAACAACCAATAATGTCCTTAATAAAATCAGTATAGCACAACCTGGTTTCAATGACAAGTATACGCAGGAAAGTAGTTTTGATTCCGGAAAACCGGACCTTTCCCTGCGAGGTCTTGACCCTGTGACTGCCGGAGAGATACAGCGGCAGATGGCCGGGGTGAAGACGGACTTTGAAAAGAGCGTGATCCGTTGGGGAGTATCCCCCGAAAAGGCAAATGCGGTTTCCGGCCTGAGAGGGAATGTGGAAGTGGTGTTTGACGGCACTCTCAGAGACAATGAAAACGGGTATTATCAGGACGGAGTGATCCACCTGAACCCGAATCTTTCTTCCGAGCAGGCGATCCTGACTACATACGGCCATGAGCTGACCCACGCTTTGGAAAACACGGGTTCTTACCGTGAGCTTGCGAACCTGGTGCTGAACGGGATCGGGAACAAAACGGCCATCCAGAACGCGGTGAATGAGAAGATCGAGCTCTACAGGAAGAACGGCGTGGAGCTTGACAGGGCGGGGGCTGTATATGAGCTCGTCGCGGACTTTGCGGCGGAAAGGCTGTTTACCGATGAGCAGACGGTAAGAAGGCTGGTTCGGGAGAAGCCCGGCCTTGCAAAACGTATCCTTTCCTGGATCCGGGAACAGCTCGCAAAGCTGACAAACGATACGGCGAAGGCCGAGCTGCTGCGAGCGGAGCGGCTGTATTCCCGGATGATCAACGAGGCTGGGAATAGCGAGGGAGAAAATGTACGGTATTCTCTAAGCGGGAAAGAGTTTTCCGAGGACAAGTATTTCGCGCGGCAAGTGGATCGCTGGTCGAAATTGGGCGACGGTGCGCGGGTTAAGGTCGGCATAGTGCGGAAAGGCAGCGCCCTGCAGCAGATCGGGCTTCCGGCCGCAGGAATGTATTTTGATATCGGAAAAATCCGGAAGTCCATGTCCAATCATGGGGATCACCTGACAGCGGAGGTTTTGAAGGGTATCCCGGACCTGCTCAACGATCCCATTGTGATCACCGAGTACACAGGGCCGGACGGCAAGGTAAAAAACACGGTGAACGTGTACGGGAACCTGTTTGCAAATGGCCACCCGGTGGTTGTTGGGGTAGTCATGCACCTGGATAGTACCGGGCAAAATGTTATCAACAACATTCGGACTATACACGCCAGAAGCAACTTCGCCAAGCAGATCACCGACAGTTCTGTGTTATATCTGAACGAGAACAAAAGGAAAGTCCGCAGTTGGTTCCAGGTCTGCGGCAACTTAAACGTGCCGTTAGACGGAATCAAGTACGGACTGATAAGAAGTATAGCATTTGACAGTGGGGAAGTCAACCGATCTGCGAAAGAAAAAGCGCAGCTTTCTTTGAGTGGATCGGTGGATGGCGCACAGTTATCTATCTATAGAAACAAATATCTTTATGACATCGTAGACATAAAGGAAAACACCACCGCCAAGCTTAGCCTCATGAAAAAAGGGGCCAGATCGGCGGCTCAGCGAGTCGCCACATGGGGTGATGTTTACAACAACAGTGTATCCAATTCTCCCGGAAATGTCAACGGCAGAAAATACCTGTTCGCAGGAGAGAAAGCCCAGAAGGCGGATCTGGAGATGCTTGCCAAGGCCAAGGAAATGGAAGCGCAGGGGGAAAGCGCGCGAGATATCCGGATAGAAACAGGGTGGCTGCGCGGTATAGACGGGAAGTGGCGGTTTGAGACAGACGACAGTGCAGCAGTGCTTCTCAGGACCATAAACGAGTTGGTTTTCAAAGAACGAGAACAAGCAGGGGACGAGCTTCTTGAGGCAAAGGGAAGGATACTGGATGATCCGAAGCTGACGGACAAAGAGTACGAGAGCTTTCATATATATGATCAGCAGAAAGCCGGCCCGGAAGAGATGAAGAGGCTGGAATCTGAGCTTTTATCAGGACGGCTCAGGAAAGAATTTGAAGATTATCTGAAAGCCAACGCACGATATGAGAATCTCAAGAAAAAGGATAAACTGAGAGATTATCTGGATCATGCAGAACTGTATGCGCAATATCCGGAGCTGAAGAATCTACCAGTAAATTATTATTATTTTACGGACGGATCTACCGGAATGTTCATGGAGGATGAAATAGGGTTGTCCGTATCCATAAGGAGACTGCCGGAAGAGGTAAAGAAAACGCTTCTGCACGAAATACAACATGCCATTCAAGAGAAAGAAGGGTTTTCCGGAGGAGCAAGTCCAGAGTATTGGAAGGAGGTGCAAAGCGGAAGGAACCCGATCAGGGACGAAGAAGGGAATCTGAGAGATGCCTTTGAACTGTATGAAAACACAGCCGGAGAGATAGAAGCTCGAACTGTGGAGAACCGGATGGATCTGACACGTGAGGAGCGAAGGCATCTCGTGTCATATCTGGGAGACAAGCACACGGTTTTTGCCGATGAAGACATTTCCGATTATGCGAGGGAAGCGAACAGCATCAAAGAGCAGCTGCGGGAACACCAGGAAGAGCTGAACAAAATGGAGCCCGTGAGCTATGTTATAGCGCCCGCAACGCTGAGCGTCATGAATAAGAGCCAGGTCATGGGCTGGGTCGAGTCCGAGCTGAGAAAGACAGGCTTCCGGGTGGAACGGCAGGGCTTTGGGACAATCAGCTTTACTCAGGAGAGTCTTACCAATGCCTTGCGATATTTTTCAAAAGGAGATGTTGAAGTAGCAGCATATCCGGCGATCCCTGCGGTGTTAAAGCGTGGAATCATTATCGAAACTCATGAAAATCATAAGGAACGTGGGTATGGTACGATAACTATTGCCGCACCGGTTTCCATCAACGGAAGTGTCGGAAACATGGCGGTGGTGGTAAAACAAACAAAAGGCAACGCATATAAAACGCATCGTCTTTTAACTCCAGGTGGAGATTTATTTGGTTTATCAGGAAATGACATTGCAGGGCGGAGAAGGTCTGTCGTTTCACCCAAGATGTCAAGCTTGAGGAGGGACGGCTCAGACTATCACACCCTGCACTTTAATACCAGTATACCCACTTCCATCGAAAAAGTCAAACCGAAAAAGCACCTACCCAAGGACCCCTTCTTGGCAGACAGGCTGGGGATTACGGGAGACGTAGAAGATGATCCCATCTATCAGGCCTACGAAAGGGAGTATCGGAAGAACTGTAAATTGAAGCTGGAAAAGCTTCTGGGAGTGGATCAGGTCAGCGACAGTCTGATAGACAGTTATCTGGAATTTGCCGCCGAAGAAAAGAGAAGAGCGTACATTGACTACTTGCAAAATATGCGGTGGGTGGAGCCTTCAACGGATGTCAAGGGAGATCCGGAGCTTGCGGAGATGGCCCGGTTTTTGCGGCAAAGGGGATTGAGTCAGGGAAGGCTTGCAAATACCACGCAGAATAGTATAATAAACTTCAGTCGTGGGAATATGTATCGTAAATCGCGGGATGGCAAGGTAGAACCTATGCCAAAAAGCAATTCCAAAAAATTGTGAAACGCTTTAAAATAAGAGGTGGCACGATCCAATGCGGAGATTCCATAGACAATTATTTGGATTCCAAACATGTCGAAGGCATTACCTATAATGAATCGACTATTTTGCTCAAACAAAAGCCCGGCAGAGCTTGTGTCTATGAAGAGTTGATTCATGCCGCACAATTTCGGCAGGGAAAGAACGATGGTTCTCTCATTGCCCGGTTAAATTGCGAAATTGAAGCCCAAAAGAAGCTCCTCAAAAACAGTAGAGCATATTCTCTCACAGAAGCGGAAATCGAACAGACAAAGAATGCCCTAAAGGGCTATGAAGACGAATTGAAGAAACTTTTAACGACAAGAGGTGAATTGCGTGATTAGGGTGCTGGATGTTTTCAAAATTGGAGATGTGCTTTCTGTGACATTGGAGGGCAGATGCGACAAAATCAAAAACGGCAGCGTTCTGACGGATGATGCGGGGAACCATTACAATGTAGTTTCAGTTGCTATGCCAGAGCATGGGGATCCATCTGACTTTTCCAAAAGTACGACGGTTTTGATAACCCCGTGTACACTTCAAAAAGGTCGACTGGTATCTGTTGTTTCGTAGATCTTTTCTCTGCCTGCTATGCAGACAAAAAGAAAGCCACCGCTCTTTTCCAGGGAGCAAGGGTCCCAATGCCCAAGATGCCTGTAGTAAGAAGCGATGGTTTCATCCATACTATAATCGAAACCGGTTCTCCCGTCAAGAGAAAGCTTGACAGTGCAGCACAGACGCGGCAGTTCAAGCGGCGGTTCGGAGATTGGAAGGAAGACCGGATTTTTCTGACGGTAAGCGCAGATACTCCATTGCGGAAGAAAATGGGAGGGAAGCAGACGACAAAGCCCTGCAGCAGGGGGAACGAAAGGAAGTTATAAGAAAGCAAACTGAAAAAGTTTTGCAAGTGACCGGAGAAAATGATATAATCGACATAGAAAAACTCGCATCGTACACACCTAAAGAATTAAAAGCTTTGCTTGAAGGAATGGGCTTTGAGGTTAAGCCATTGGCGAAAGGAGCGCTGAAAGATCTTCCTTTTGAGCAGGGAGGCGGTTTCAAAATTAATTTTGCAGACGGGGGATTGCTACAATACCACCCAGACAAAAAAAGTCATCATGGCGGGGCATATTACAAGATCTCAACAGGGAAAGGAGGGGTACATCGTTATGGACTTGACGGGAAAGAAAAATTCTGATGTACTTGTGATGATAACCGAAAAGCTTAACGAAAAATATGAAAAAAAAACGTTTGGAGGGCGGCAGTGTTATGTGAATAAAAACGCCGTGCCATTTAAACTATTCTGCCTGCAGAATGATCAAGCGTTCGGATTAGAGTATGCTGATAGCACTGACGAAGCTGAGCAGGGGCGTTTTGAAGACGGCGATATATTTTATCTCTCGGATTACACCACGTTAGAGGAAATGCTTACCGCTATGTGCAAAGAGATTGACGATACGAAAGGATAAAGCCAAGAAAATGAAAGATTCAGAGTTTAAAAAGTTGGCCCACGAGAGATTTAATAGTCAGTGCATTGAAAAAATTGACTTTTCCGATTTAAGGGGGTTTTGGAAAAGTCGAGACAAATTATCACACCTCTGAAATACATTGGTATGAAAACAGAGGATTTTCTCCTGATGGAGAAAGTAAAATAAAAGGATGGAAAAAGAAATGAAAGTCAAATATGTTGGGCAGAGTTTTGGCATAGATGGTCTGACAGATGGCAAAATCTACACGGTTTTAGAGGTAGATGAACTCGGCTTTTTACGTGTTATTGACGACAGCGATGAGGATTATCTTTATTCTCCCACAAATCCCCGCCCGTTGGATGCTTCCTCCCCCGGCGGGAAATGGGAAATCATCGAAGACCCTGATAGGCTATTGACACAGGTAATTCCCAAATAAGCAAGACACTAATAGGAAGTCAGCAGTCTCGCGCTTTGCGGTGCGGGGCTGCTTTTTTGTTGCTGAAAAGCAATGAGAACGGGCTTGCCAACCGTGCCGGTTACAGGGACGCTGTGAAAAACGGTAAGGATTACTATGCTCTGAACCAGTTGACCAAGGGAGAGCTTGCCCGGCAGAACGGGTATATGGATATTGAGCAGGCGTACAATGACCCAGCAAAGGCTTACGAGCTCGCCTGGGCGCTGCAGCAGGACCCAAGCCGGGGCGGAGTTGGAAGCATGAGAGTACAAACATGTATTCTGGGCAAAGCAAAAGAAGCCTTGCCTCCCTGTCTCATGTATCCCATAACATGGGGCCCAAGACCGACAACGTCTATAATAACGCAAGAGGTACAGCTTCTTTTAGTATTATACCAAACTCAAATGAAACTGTCAAAGTCAAAGCTTTCTCCACGAACAGAAGTCATTCTTTACTTTTGGCGGCTTTTTTGAGGGACAACAGCAGCAAAATGATGCCGACTCCGGTCAGGATATGGCCGATGCCCGCGAGACCTGAAACAGAAGCGTCGGCAGCGGGGGAGAGGGTCATTCCCAGCACCTGGGGCACGCCGCGAACAAGAAGCATCACAGACATCAGAGAGACCCCGATGTTGTAAATCCACAGAAAGACCTGGAATGTCTTGATTTTCTCAAGATCCATGTGACCGGCAAAAGCGGCAATCACCAGGAAAACAATCATTCCCAGCAGAAACAGGTGCGTATGTACCTTGCCGAGCGCGGTCAGGCCGGTGTAACCGTGAAATTTTGTGAATTCCCGGTAAAAGACGCCACCCGCCATGGCGGATATCGCGTAAATCAGGGAAATGTTCAAGTACTTTTTCATTGCCGATTCTCCTTTTCATTGAACTGCATCGGGTCATGGTTTTTAATAAAATACGCATATGACCGCCGCAATGGAATATGGCCTATTTTAAGTTGTTCCTCTGCGCCTGTCAAGGCTTTGGGGTGCCATGAAATTATGCTTTTGAAAGGTTTACTGAAAGCGGGGCGAATCCACAGGTCCTCCAGCGCCGCGCCAAACTGGGCGGAGGTTCCGTCCGCCATTACGTGGCGCTGGAAAACCGTAAACGGTTTTCGTTCGGCCGTGTTACTGCTATCTCAGCCATCCCCTCCGACGCAAAAACCAGCCCGAATGGGCTGGCTTTCGCATTGTGGCTCTGCCACAAAAAGATATTTTCAGCGCGAGCCGCGCAGCAAAAATATAGAAAAGACCTGCGGTTCGCGACTTGCTCACCGCAGGTGTGGTGGAGATGGTGGGAATCGAACCCACAGGTCCTCAAGCGCCACGCCGGGCCGCATGGAAATTCCGTCTGCCATTACGTGGCGCTGGAAAACCGTAAACGGTTTTCGTTCGGCCGTGTTACTGCTATCTCAGCCATCCCCCCCAACGCGAAAGCCAGCCCGAAAGGGCTGGCTTTCATTGGTGGAGATGGTGGGAATCGAACCCACAGGTCCTCAAGCGCCACGCCGGGCCGCATGGAAATTCCGTCTGCCATTACGTGGCGCTGGAAAACCGTAAACGGTTTTCGTTCGGCCGTGTTACTGCTATCTCAGCCATCCCCCCCAACGCGAAAGCCAGCCCGAAAGGGCTGGCTTTCATTGGTGGAGATGGTGGGAATCGAACCCACGTCCGAAAAAGCATCACCGTGGCTTTCTACGAGCGTAGCTTTTGGTTTAAGATTCCCCCCACCTGGCGCTCAAAAGCAAGCTCCGGGCTTCGGTAGCCTTTTCAGCCGTGGCAGGGCGAAAGGCGGCGCGCCTGCTCACGTTCACCGCTCATCGACGCTCTTATCCCGGCCGCGGTACTCCGGGTAAGAACGGCTGCTTATTTAAGCAGCAACAGCAACAGAATTGTTGTCGTTTAATTTTAAAGGTTTGCGGATTTTATCGCAGTTCCGCACTGCGGCTCGCTTACCAGGGCTCTTCTTCCCCGTCGAAACCTTTACATCCCCGAATATAGATTCTGGATCCTAGATGCTGGATGCTGGAAAGGGCGTTGAGGTGTTTTTCTATTATAGACGCTTTCCACTTTTTTGACAAGTGGAAATTGTCGGGAACCGTCAGGAAAGACGGTCCCGCAAAGTTTCGCACAAGGCGGCGGCATCGCCGGAGACACCGCTAAAGCGGTAATCGTAGGTACCGTTCTCAAAAATTCCGTGCTTTTTCTCCAGCATACTTGCAACAGGCGCGGGAAGATTCCCGTGCATTCTGGCCCGGAAGCGTTCCTTGATGGTTTCAAGATCCGCGTACACATGTACGGTAATGCTTCCTTCCGGCAGGAATGCGATCTGTTCCGGCTCGGAGATCACATAGATCAGGTTCCCGCCGGTCAGCGCCTGCTTGAGCTTTTCCTGAAACAGCACCTTTGCTTCACTTTCGCTTTTTGCCATTCTGAGATAATCCTTCCCCGTGATGACATCGGCCCCAATGGCCTTCTTCACCTCATTCGCAAGGGTGGATTTCCCACTGCAATTCTCACCAATGATCCCGATTACCATGCTTCTCTCCCACTCGCTTTCCCTTCAAAAAGACTCTTAAAAAACAGAACGCAATTCCTCCAGGCTGTGAATTACATATTCCGGCTTTCCTGCTTCCTCCGGCATTTCTCTGAATGACAGAGGCTATCTGTTTACTTCCTGCAAAAAATACCCGTTACAGCTGCTGCTTTTTAAAATGCAGCCAATGTATGCCATCTTCATATCCGATTTTGCTGTAAAACGTATTGCCACCGCCGGTCATGATCTCCGCGCCGAGGGGCTTCAATGTTTCGTAGTGCCTGGAAAGTGCTGCCGCAGCAAGTCCTTTTCTGCGATACTTCGGGATCGTACAAAGCGGTTCCATGTAGGCCAGCCTGTTTTTAGGGACCCACCACATCCCGGAAAAGCAGGCGTATTCTCCCTGTTCATCCGCTATGATCGCATTGTACTCATGGGTTGCGTGAGGGGGCGGCGCTATGACAGAGCTCAATATCCCGTTATATGATTTGGCTGGGGTAAACTCTGCATTTGGCTCTTCTTCCTGCCAGTTTTCAAACGCACCCTTGTCCTCGTGGTCAAAGCCTTTCCAGGTACAGACAGCCAGCTTCAGGGGATCACATTTCAGGGGATCTACAAAATGAAAGCCTTCCGGCAACGGATACCGCAATTCTGTTTTTCGAAAATCGCAGATCAGGTCAACGCTCTCACAAGATAACTCATAGCCTTTTTTTCTGACAACATCGAGAAACGCGCTTTGCCCGCTGAACAGAACAAGCTCCTGTTCCTTCCTGAAGTTGGGCATAGTTCTTTCCGCGTATTCCACCATTTCCTCCGCTAGCTCTTCATAGCCCGGCCGAAGATTAAAAAAGATACGGGTAACGGGGTCTTCATAAAATACAAATCCAACCGCTTTTTCCCCATCAAACCAAAGCCTGTTTAAGTGCAAATAAGCCTTATTCATCCATGAAGACGTAATGGCATATTCAAAAAATGGCGCAGCAACGCCATTGACGAAAAAATGCCCGTAAATATCCTCCATAAACCCCCAGACCGTTTGCATGTCCGTCAAGATCTGGAATTGCTTTGTCGTAATCTGTTTCATGGGATTTTTCTCCTATTGGATCGGTCTGCCAAGGCGCTTTTCCAGCCGCCACTGAGGCGCGGGACCGTCGTCGGCCCAGTATTCGTCCATGGAACGTATCTTTCCGTTTTCCACTTTGAGAAAGGATGTTACATGAAAAGAATCCGAACTGTCCACGGGATAGACACGGACTACCGTGACGATCATATCGTCAAAGGAATGGATGCGCTCTATTTCTCCCGCCCACTCTCCGGGATATTCACAGTTGGCGCGAATGTATTCCTCCACGGTAAAATGCTCGTTGGTGCAGTGCCAGTTTACAAAAGCGTCCTTACGGAAATATGCTCTGAGCGCTTCCGCGTCCTGCCGCAGAACGTCTGCCCAAAATTGCTCAACATCCATTGACTGCTCCTTTTTGCCGATTCTCCGCCGATCAGTTTCCCAACGGGATTCCGTTAGCGTCCACGCTGATGGAGCCTACCAGGATCATGATGGCCTCGATAAAGCTCCATATCCCGGAAACAACTCCAAGAACGCCGCAGCTTAGAAGGGTCATCAAAAGCTGTGCCACTGCTTTTCCGGTATAGCCAAGATAGAAATTATGCACCCCAAAGCAGCCCAGGAAAATTCCCAAAAGCCCGGCGGCGATCTTCGATTTCTGCTGTCCCTGATAAAGATAGGGATCCGGCGCCAGCGCCACCCCGCAATTCAGGCATACCGCCGCGCCCGGTGCGGTCTGCGCGCCGCAATAGGGGCAAAAGTTGGAGCCGGTTCCCACTGCCACGCCGCAGTGGATACACACCGCCGCATTGTCATTGATCTGTGCACCGCAATTTCTGCAAAACATACCCATTCTCCTTCAAGCAAATTAGTTTCCTGCAAAGGCGGTAAGCCTCTGTTTACCGATTCCGCTCCTTCAGCTCCCGTTCAATGTTCCGCTGGGCGTCCCGCTTGGCCATATCTTCCCGCTTATCGTAATTTTTCTTGTCCGAGGGCAAGAAAAACTCACCGATTCCGCTCCTTCAGCTCCCGTTCGATGTTCCGCTGGGCGTCCCGCTTGGCCATATCTTCCCGCTTGTCATAGTTTTTCTTGCCCTTGCAGAGCCCCACCTGCACCTTCACCCGGCTGTCCTTAAAATACAGGGACAGAGGGATCAGGGAATACCCCTGCTGCTTCACGATGCCGTAGAGCCGCAGGATCTCCCGCTTGTGCATGAGCAGGCGGCGCACCCGCATGGGGTCCCGGTTAAAGATATTGCCGAAATCGTAGGGGCTGATATGGCAGCCGTTCAAGAGCATTTCTCCGTTTACCACGGAGCACCATGCGTCCTTCAGGTTTGCCCTGCCCTGCCGGAGGGATTTTACCTCCGTACCCACAAGCTCGATCCCGGCTTCAAAGCTTTCCTCCACGAAATAGTCGTGGTAGGCCTTTTTATTCTGGGCAATGGTTTTTGTATTCGATTTTGCAGGCATAGACGCCTCCTTTTAGATGCTGGATTCTGGACACTAGATACTGGATAAAGGCAAGGCCATTTCTCAATAACGAATTACGAAATAAACTACATAGACCCAGCTCAAAAGCCCGTGAACGATTGCCCAGCCCACGGAATGCCAGGTGGTATAGCTGATCACCATCGCCAGGGCGCTGCCGAAGGTGATACCGGTCTTTACAGTCTTTTCAATCGCGCCTTTTCCTTTTCCCTGCGGATATTCAGACATATGGCAGTTCCCTTTCCCAATTCCTCATTGCTCATTTCTAATTGCTCACTTTTTATAGCTCCTGCCTGCCCTGCATGGCACGCTGTAAGGTCACCTCGTCGGCGTATTCCAAATCGCCGCCCACGGGAATGCCGTAGGCCAAACGGGTCACCTTGACGCCCAGGGGCTTTAAGAGCCGGGAAAGATACATGGCAGTGGCTTCTCCCTCCACGGTGGGATTAGTGGCCATAATGACCTCCCGCACCGTGCCGTCCATCCGGGCCAGCAGCTCCTTGATCCGAAGCTGATCGGGGCCGATGCCGGACAGGGGAGAGATGGCTCCGTGCAGCACGTGGTACAGCCCCTTGTACTCTCCTGCCCGTTCCAAGGCGAACACGTCCTTCGGTTCCTCCACCACGCAGATGACGGACTTGTCGCGCAGATCGTTCCGGCATACCGGGCAGAGGTCGCTGTCGGTCAGGTTGCAGCAGACAGAGCAGTAATGGATCTTTTCGTGGGCGTCCAAAATGGCGGAGGCAAAGCCCTCCGCCTCTTCCTTTGTCATATCCAGCACATGGTAGGCCAGACGCTGGGCGTTTTTATGGCCGATGCCCGGCAGGCTTTCAAATTTTTCCACAAGCCCCTCGAGAGGGGGAACATGGTAATTTCCCATCAGAACATACCGGGAATGCCCATACCGCCGGAGACGGCGGACATTCTTTCCTCTTTTTCCTGATTGGCGCTGCGCAGTGCTTCATTGACGGCGGCGGTGACCAGATCGCCCAGCATTTCGGCGTCCTCGGGATCGATGACCTCCGGCTTGATCTCCACCGATTTCACTTCCAGCTTTCCGGTTACGGTCGCCTTTACGGCGTCTCCGCCGGCGGTGGCAGAATATTCCTTTTCCTCCAGCTCGGCGGTGATCTCCGCGATCTGCTCCTGCATTTTCTGAGCCTGCTTGGCAAGCTGCTGCAAATTGGCGGCTCCGCCGCCTCCGTAGCCCTGGGGTAATCTTGCTTTCATAGATATCTGTCCTTTCTAAAAGGGAATATTTTCTTCGATGGGAAGGGACTCTTCCTCTTCGTTCTGTTCTTCCGTGATCTCGATGCCGGATTCCTTTGCCCGGCGGGCAAGCTCTTCCAGCGGGTCTTCCTCCTGCGCCTTTGGCAGGCGATAGGGGCCGAGCTTATAGGTGCGGCCCGTGACCTGGCGGATGGCCTCCCGCATTCTTTCCCGCTGCTCAGGCCGCTTCAAAAGCTCAAAAGCGATCTCCGGAGCCTCAATGAGCATGTAATCTCCGCTGATATAGGCGGCGGAGCGGTCAAAGGCCATGGCAACGCTTTTCGTGCTGCTCTTGATGATCCGCAGGATCTCAGGCCAGTCCCGGAAACGCTGGGCATTTTTTGAAAGTGCTTCGATGTCCACCGTGGGAGCCGGCTTGAGAACAACGGTTTCCTTTTTCGGCGCGGCCGGCTTCGGAAGGGTCTGTTCCGGGGCAGAGGAGTCTGCAGCAGGCTCCGGAGCGCGGTCAAAGGCGGGAGCTTCTGTGCCGAAGCCCATTTGCCCTTCCAATTCCTGAGGAGGTTCCTCAGGAACGGGCGGCGCTTCTTCCTGTTGCGGTTCAACAGGTGATTTGGTCTGTTCGAGCAAAGTGCTTTCCGGTGCAACCGGTCCCGGCGCGGGGGCTGTCTGAGGGACTGTCACTGTTTTGGGCGCGGCTTCGATCTGGGGGGGAGTCACTGCTTCAGGAACCGCCGCGACTCGCGGCATGCCGGTTTCCAGTGCTTCAATGCGGCGCAGCAGCGCTTCCGGCGTGTCGTCCAGCTCCGGGGAGCAAAGGCGTACAAAGGCCATCTCGATTTGAGAGCGTGGGTTTGAGTACCGCATTTTATTCAGGGCTTCCTCAAAGGTATCGAGGCTTCTCAATATGGAAGAAAGGCTCATGGAAAGGGCAAGGCGCGTCATTTCCTCCCATTCGCCGCCTGTGGCAGACACAAGGGAAGAGGCGTCCTTCATCGTCTTTATCAGCATGAGATCCCTGAAATACTCGGCCATCTCCTCGCAGAGACGGCCCATATCCTTGGAATCGTTGTGCAAGCTGTTGATCAGCTCCAAAGCGGCGGGCGCGTCCTGATTTGCCACGTCCTCCGCCAGGGAGGAAAGGTAATCTCTTGCCGCCACTCCCGCGGTGCGGTTCACTGTTTCCAGGGTGATGTGGCTGTCGTGGCCCAGGCACTGGTCGAGCAGGGAAAGGGCGTCCCGCATGGCGCCGTCGGCGATCCGGGCGATCAGCAATGCCGCATCGTGATCCAACTGGGCGCCTTCCTCCTTTGCCACGTATTCCAGCCGCCCGGCAATGGCCTCCGGCGAAATGCGGCGGAAATCAAAGCGCTGGCACCGGGAAAGGATGGTGGGCAGCAGCTTGTGGACCTCGGTGGTGGCGAGAATGAAGATGACATGGGGCGGCGGCTCCTCCAAAGTTTTCAGAAGGGCGTTGAAGGCCGCCACGGAAAGCATGTGTACCTCGTCGATGATATAGACCCGGTATTTGGCGGAGGCCGGGGTAAAATTGGATTCCTCAATGAGAGAGCGGATGCTGTCCACGCCGTTGTTGCTGGCGGCGTCGATCTCCACCACGTCCAGAATGGAGCCGTCCTCCAGCCCCCGGCAGACCTCGCATTCGCCGCATGGGTCGCCGTCGCGGGGAGAAAGGCAGTTGACCGCCCTGCTGAGGATCTTCGCGCAGGTGGTCTTGCCCGTTCCCCGGGAGCCGGTGAACAAATAGGCATGGGCGATCCGGCCCCGGGTAAGCTCGTTTTTCAGCGTCACCGTGACCTGGGGCTGATCCACCACGTCCGAAAAGAACTGCGGGCGGTATTTTCGGTACAAGACCTTATACAAAAAGTCCGCCTCCCCCAAAAGATAAGATAAGGCAAAAAACCGGTAGAATATGCGAGCGGACAGGCGACCTGCATCGCCCGGAAACCTCCGCTTAATGCTGCTCGGTTCCCCGCCTGACATGGTTCACGGCGTTCCGCCGCGCAGACCTGTCCGCTCACATATTCCGCTGTGAATTTTGCCTTACTGCTATTACAAGGTTATTATACCTTTTCCGGCCTGAAAAAACAAGAGAAATCTGCGAGAGCCCCGGCACTATTTTCTTCCTCGCTGCTTCCGGGTGCTCCGAGGCGCCTTCCCGCCTTCTTTGAAGCAGAGCTTTTTGCAATCTGCTTCTTTATCCGAATGGGAGCAATTTCAACAAAAAAGATGATCGTTCAAAATAGATTTTAAAGATATTTCTGAGCTTTGATTGACTTTTTGAAAGGAAAGGATTATAATTGATATTGAAAAAAGTGTGGTTTATAAATCAAAATTCCACTATTTTTTTAGAATTCCCGGAAAGGTATGAGGCCAATGCAGAGGCTGAGGGTGAAGCCGGACGTCCGTCGTTTTTAAGGAAGCTTTGATGAAGACAGGTCAGACCGGCGAGAAGACAGTTCGTATGTCAAAGGCCAAAATCAGTAAGGCAATTGAAAACGGAAGAATTCAAGGAGGTAACAGAAATGAAAAAAGTAATGCAGCGGCTTTTCGCAATGGCTCTTTGCACGCTTTTGCTCACTCATGTTATGGTACCCGCCAACGCAAAAGGATTTACGGATATTTATAATGGACATCCTTACCAGGATGCCATAAACTATGTCTCTGACAATGAGATCATGAACGGTATCACACCTACAGAGTTTGCGCCCAACAACGCGGTAACAAGAGCTATGATGGTTACGATCCTGTACCGCAAGGCGGGGTCGCCTTACGTCACTATTCCCACAACCGGCAAGTTTACCGACGTACCTGACACGGCTTATTATGCAAAGGCGGTTTACTGGGCTAAGGATAAAAGCATTACCAACGGCACAAGCACAACTACGTTTTCACCCAATCAGACTATTACGAGAGAGCAGGCAATGTGCTTCCTGTATAATTACTCGAAGGTAACAACAACGGCTGTGAATAAGACAGTCTCCATTACGGGATATTCCGATTACAGCAGCATTTCATCCTATGCCCGAAATGCTATGGCTTGGGCAGTGGCAAATAAGGTTTTGATCATTACCGATCCAAACAAGGCAAATCTCTATCCCAAACATACAATGAGCCGGGTACAGGCAGCCTATGGCATTACGGCTTTCGGCACTAACGTGGAGAGGTGTGCCAAAAGTAAAGACCTGCTATGGTTCCAGAATGAGGCTACAGAAGGAATTCATTTCAGCAGCACGGAATATTATATGGAAAATAATCATGTTACAAAATTCAAGACAAAATTGCGACAAAAGTATAAGGATAATAGCGCCTATCAGTCTGCAGTAAACAAATTTGACGATGAGAGACAGCCCGAAAACAACCAAGCTGGAGGCCGCTGTTTCGGAATGTGCGCCGTTGCCGCCTTAGATAAACATGGGAAAATAGAATATAATAAGAACTTTGGAAACGGCGCAGAAAACATGTATAATGTACAGTGCACTTCTCCTTCTTGGGCAGAAAGTGCCATCTCTTATTACCACTTGTCACAGATACTGACAGAAATAGGAACGATAAATTCAGCAACGTGGAGCCACTATCCAAATTTAGTACTGGAATCTATGCGTAGCGCAACCGGCCTTTCACTATTTGTATTTTTTGCAAAATTTCCTCCGGGAGGAGCGTTTCCTGATAGCATTACTCACGCAGTGCTGGTCAACTCATGTGAAAAAGTTGGAAATAATTACAGGTTGAATTTGTATGATCCAGATATAGCAGGAACCACAACGTGGACTTTAACGTACAAAAATGGATATTACTATCTGCCCGGAGAACAATTCGGTATAATAACCGCTTATGCTATAAACGACTTTGATATATTTGATTTTCTTGACATTGACGAATACCAAAACTCTCGCTCCAACGGAATCAGCTCCTATTCTTTGTCAAATGCGGAGCTAATCTCTTCAGAACAAAGAGCTACGGATATTACCACAGATACTGTAGAAACCCTCAGGGACAATTATCCGGAGGATTTTTCCACCGTCTATTTCCGTCTTCAGGAAGGTATGACCATCACTAACGATAACGGGGAAACCCTGACCTGGAAGGACGGAGAGTTTTCCGGGAATATGGAGGTGTACGGCTGGAACTTCATTACAGGAACCTCGCCGGTCCTGGCATACGCCGACGTTCCTCTCAGTAAGACCTTCAGGATGGAAACGGCGGAGGGAACACAGCAGGAATTCTCCGTGGTAGACAAATACCGTTACCAGTGTATGGAAAACTTCAGCGGCACGGCGGAGCTCTGCGGAGACGGCACTATGGAGTTATCGGGAAGCTTCGCGGATTTTACCGCCACCTGCTTCCGCCCGGAAAACGGGATCAAGCATACTCTTTCCGGAACCGGATCTCAGTCCGTCCGGCTAGATTTTACCGGAGAAAAGGTCAAAGCGGTGGGTCTGACGGGAGCCTATACGGTACAGCATACAGACGCGGCCGGTGTGGAGCATCCTGCGGAAATGATAACTGAAGTCGAACAGGTGGAAGAAAGTGCGGCACACTCTGCTGTCGGTGAAGAAGTAAACTGAGGAAGTAGAATTTCATGAAAAACTCAGCTTTTCTAAAGGCGTTTTCTTGCTTACTCGTGCTTTGCCTGCTTTCTGGCTGTAAGCCAAAAAGCGAGCTGCTGATCAACGCAGATGATGATACCGGATTAAACAAAGAAACCGCCACCCTTACGATATGCAGGGTCTCAAGCGCGGAGAATGCGGAGGGAGATAAAATCAGTTGGTATACAAAAGTGGATGATCCCTTTGAAATCATTAAAAATCCGGAGGATGTTGATACGGAACCCCAAGGGGACATGCAGCATACCGTTGATTACTCATATGGAACGAAAGCTCATTTGGAGGTCCCATTCAGCAGATCCTTCACGGTGCATTCGATTTATGAGCACTTCCCCGCGGAAGTATCGGCCAGAAACAAATCCCGGCAGGAAGACTCAAAAGAGCCAATTCAAGTAAACTCAAGCATTAAATATGAAACAGATTCTCGTACAATGAGTCAAGGTGTATCGGGAGAATGGAGCAAAGTGGTCTACCACTGCAACAACGTGACCGAGATTTATACCGGCTATGCCGGAAGCAAGTTCAGCCTACGCTATTTTGTCAGTAATAAATTCCCGGAGGTGGAACCTACTCTGAAAGAAGATGTCTATGATCTCAATGGAAGCGGCGGAGATCATGTCATTATTGCTTTGATAGACGGTGAAATTTTGACGGAAGGCATGGAAGGAAACTACACTGTATCCCATTATCACCGAGTAAACAACAACATCACCACAACCGAAATGGAGTACGATAAGGACGGAAACTTGCTTTCCGCCACGGAGGAATAAGCTGAAAACAGGTTCAAAAAGCAGCGGTCGCGTTTCCGCGGCCTGCTGTCTGTGAGTGTTTTCAGGCATTTCGGTGTATAATGGGTAGAAGCAAAAGCGTATGGGGGGAACAAAAATGAAAAGAGCCCTTTTCCTGAAAGTGCTATCCTGCCTGCCCCTACTCTGTCTGCTTTCCGGCTGTGGACAAGGTGAGCCGCCGGTCTCCTACGGCCCGGACGAGAGCTACAGGCAGCAACTCCTGAACCTGCCAAACGATGAAGAGGGTGAATCCATCACGCTTACCTTTACCATGCCAAAGCATATGCCCAATTACGTTGCAGGCGTTGATATACTGAGCATTTTCATCGTTGGCGATAATAATGACATCAGCGCTGCCGAGTTTACGTGGGATGGAAACAGTCTGGGTGGGCGCTTTGAATCGACCGGAAAGGTGCTTTCCTGGCCGGCAAAATTTTCCCAGCAGATGACTGTCGAGCTTCCCTTCTACCGAAGCATGCAATTTTATACTGCCGGAGCGGAAGATTATGACGGAAGTATGAAGGTTTCCGCAACCTTCAACTACCGGGACGGAAGGACTGTATACGAGAGCTTTGACGGCTTTGATCGTGCTGCCATTACCTTTGACAGTCATGAGGGGATCACTGCGGAAACCTCTTATTGGAGTCGGGAGTATTCCCCTTTTGATATCACTGTGGAGTACAAAGGGATTGCCGATGCTGTCACACAGACTCTCACCGGAAAAATGGATTCCCTGTACCGGGAGTTTCGTCTGATGGAAAACGGTATTCTGGCCATGGATTCTTCCGAACCGTATACTGTCACCGTGTCCGAATCGGACGGCGTCCAAACCGCGACCGAATATTCCGGTGATGAGTTGTGGCAGTACCTGTGGGGCTATGAGGACGGCGAATATTCCATTCTGTCTTCTAATGGCTTTATTGACATGGAAATCAGGAACGGTGCGGGAGAGTCCTGCCCGTTAGACAGAGAACCCGAGCCGGGAGATATGCGAATCTATCACAGGTATTGGCCCGGCGTTGAGCTCGGTCCGGTGTATTATCAAATCGACACCACCGCCCAAAACAGCTTTACCTTTACCGTTGATTCCGATTTTGGAAGCTGGTATGCCGTAACGAACAAATCACCGGAAAACGGCGACAGCATGATGTGTGTTTCCGGGCTCGATCATGGCATTGCAGAGCTGCACAGAGACGGCGCCGCGCTTTTAAGCGGCGACCTCTCTGACTTTACGGTTTACTATGTGCCTTCGGGAGAAGAGCGGGCCTGCTGTTTAAAGGGAAGTGGAGAAAGTGAGGCAGAAATTCGGTATTCTTGGGGAAAGCTGACTGCCAAGGGAGAGAATCTGAAATATACCGTCACCGAAGAAGCGCTTTCCGCTCTTCCCTTCGATCCAGAGAACCGCCCGGTCATCGTGGATTGACCGAAAATATTGGGAGTGCCAAACTGCAAAGACTCTATCTGTGCAATTTGAACACTCCCCAAATTTTTCCTGCCCAAAGCCGGGGTTCTGCGCTGTACCAGCTCCGCAAACTGCTTGAGAAGGGCAAGCGTGACGATCTGCAAGCACACGCCTCAGGCCTCTGCGGCGCCCCAACACGCTGTGGATATTCCCGCTCTTAATCCAGCTCAATTTTGAATACGATGGGATACTCTCCGTTTTTGTAAGCTGTGCGAATGTGCAGCCCGTCTTCCCGCCTTTCCCAATAGGGCGTTTCGGCCGTTCCCAGAACCGTCGCGTTCTTGACGATACCGCTGAAATTGTCGCGGCTTGAAGCGTCCTGCATATCGAGGGAGGTAATGACGTATTCGCCGGTTTCACTGGGCTTCAGTACGGCTGCGTACAGAAACCCGTTTGCTGTGGTGAAGCGAATATCCCGGGGTGTAAAATTTCTCTTGATGCTGTCGGTGAACTGCCCTTCCGGTATTTCCGTGGGACCCTCTGCCGATCTGCGCCAAAGGTCTGTCCCGTAGATCGCCTCTCCGTTTATTTTCAGCCATTTTCCGATACCCAGCAGGATGCTTTTATCCTCTTCGGGAATGGTCCCGTCCGCTTTTGGGCCGATATTCAGCAGCAGGCAGCCGTTTTTGCTGACGATATCCACTAAGTCGCAGACGATGTCCTCCGCCGGGCGATAGGAATTGTTTTCGGTATAGCACCAGGAATTCAGCGCCACGGCTGTGTCCGTCTGCCAGAAGAAGGGTTTTCTGTCCGCGAACTGACCCCGCTCTACATCGGGCACGGCCGTGCCGAACATAAAACTGTCATGCTTGTAATTGATCACAGCGTCAGTGCCCCATTCAGAAGCACGATTATAATAATATGCCGCAAACTTTTTCAGATACGGCTTAAAGGCGCTGTGCTGGATCCACCAGTCGAAATAGACGATTTTCGGCCGGTATCTGTCCACGATCTCGCAGGTCCTTACAAGCCAGTCCTGCAAGTATTCCTCTGTGGGAGAAGGCTCACTGAAAATATCGTCCGGTCCTTTTTCGGGCATGGCAGGCCAGTAGAGATCGCCGCGCTGCAAAGGAACTTTTACGTCGCTGTCAAAGTTTTTCCCGTGGCCCAGGAAGAACCAATGCTCGGCCCGGTGAGTAGAGGCTCCCACTTCCATTCCGAGAGCATTGCAGCTGAACTTCAGTTCGCCCAGGATATCCCGGCACGGGCCTTTTTCATAGGCGTTCCAATGAGAGATCTCGCTTTTGTACATCTGAAAGCCGTCATGGTGCTCCGCAACGGGAACCACGTATTTCGCCCCTGCCTTTGCAAAAAGCTCCGCCCATTCATGCGGATCAAACTTTTCGGCCTGAAACAAGGGAATAAGGTCCTTGTAACCGAATTCCGCGTGATTCCCGTATCTTTCGATATGGTGAAGATATTCGGGGCTTCCCTCTATGTACATGTTTCTCGGGTACCATTCACTGCCGAAGGCGGGGACGCTGTAAGCCCCCCAATGAATGAAAATGCCGAATTTTGCCGACCTGTACCATTCCGGCACACGATAGGCCGACAAAGAATGCCAGTCATCGCTGTAAGGGCCTTTACGGATCACTTCGTCAATTTTTTTGAGATAGGGTGACATATCATACATCATCGGTTCCTCCCCAAAGCGTTTTCTGTGTATGCGGCAGGATCTTTCTCCTATTATACATCGGATAAACGAAAAATCCAATTGCTGACCAAAAATCTTCCCTGTCCAAAGCGGGGCTTCTGTGCTACAATAGCTCTGCAAACTATTTGAGAAAGGCAGGGGACCGCATGATGATCCGCAAGGGAATGCCGGAGGATCTTCCCG
Source organism: uncultured Acutalibacter sp. (assembly GCA_964577585.1). GTDB lineage: Bacteria > Bacillota > Clostridia > Oscillospirales > Acutalibacteraceae > Acutalibacter. The sequence goes on along the minus strand of CAZNZS010000001.1, from coordinate 33,448 downwards.
CCATTGCCCGGCTGTACCGGGAGGCCAGAGCTTCTCTAAAGGCCATGGGGGTGGACCAGTGGCAGAACGAGGACTACCCCAATGAGCAGGACGCGAAAGCCGACATGGAGGCTGGGAACTGCTATGTGCAGGAGGAAAACGGAGAGGTGCTGGCCGTGGCCTGCATCGCCTTTGGCCGGGAGCCCACCTATGAGAAAATAGAAGGGGGAAGCTGGGCGGCAGACCCTGAAGTATACGGCTTTCTCCACCGCATTGCCGTGGCGCCCGAGGCAAAGGGCAGGGGCCTTGCGGGAAAAATGTTTGAAGAGCTGAAAAGGCAGGCAGCAAAAAAGGGCATTGCCGTGATCCGCGGCGACACCCACAGAGATAACCTTCCCATGCAGAGGGTGATGAAAAAAAGCGGGCTCCGATTTCGGGGCGTCATCCATGTGGAGGACGGAAGTGAGCGCATGGCCTTCGAGTGGATTCGGGAAGGATAGTCCAGATGGCACCCCTCAAGGGGAAGGCTGCCGCACTTGCTGCTAAACTCCTATTTATCTAACAACAGAATCCTCACAACTGATAAGAATTGTCCCACCCCGGGTACAGGGCGGGACAATTTTTTCCCAAATCATTTCAGTTGGACGTAATACTGGGGCGGGCTGCTGCTGTCCTTTTTCCTGCACTGGATCTCGAACATGTCGAGAGAATCCAAAAAGGGAGTAAGCTTGGTAAAGCCGTAATTCCGCACGTCAAAGTCGGGATACCGCTTGCCGAGAATATGGCCCACCTTGCCGATGAAGATCCAGTCGTCTTCGTCGGAGTTTTCCAGCACAATGGCCCTGAGGGACCGGCGAATGGTGACAAGGTTTGTCTGGGGCTTCTGGGCCGGCTCCTTTTGAGGCTTCTGCTTTTCCTCCTCGGTTCTGGAGATGGGCTTTTTGGCAGCCTTCTTCGGCTCGTGATGCTCGTCTTCCTCGTTTTCGGCGGCGGAGAGGATATCGAGATATTTGAACTTGTTGCAGGCGGCAATAAAGGAATTGGGCGTCTTGCTTTCTCCCATGCCGATCACCGTCATGCCCGATTCCCTCAGCCTTGCGGCAAGGCGGGTAAAATCGCTGTCGGAGGAAACCAGGCAGAAGCCCTCTACCTGGCCGGAATAGAGAATATCCATGGCGTCGATGATCATGGCGGAGTCGGTGGAATTTTTTCCGGTGGTATAGCTGTACTGCTGGATCGGCAGCACGGAATTGTCCAGCAGCACGCTTTTCCAGGATACCAGGGCCGGATTGGTCCAGTCTCCGTAAATGCGTTTATAGGTGGCAATGCCGTCCTTTGAGATCTCGTCCAGGATCAGCTTGATATATCGCATGGAAACATTGTCCGCGTCAATGAGCACGGCAAATCTGGAATCGCTCGGCATGGCTCAGTGATCTCCTTTCACCTTTCCTTTTGTTTTTTGCCATTCCAGTATAGCAAATCCGTTCTGAAAAAGCAACGGAGGCCTTCGGGAAAAGCTGCGCGGGTCAGTATTTCCGCAGTCCGGGCGTTTTTCTTTCCTCCGCTGTCTGCCGGCATATGATTTCAAATACATCCCCGTCCTTTGTCCTGACAATGAGCCGACTGTTCCGTTCGTCTGCGTTCAGGTCGGCGATCCCCATTCTTTCACTGTCGTTCAGCAGATCAAAAAGCTTGTCCCGAAAATAATTCAACTCCATTCCATTGTCTCCTTTCACAAATTGTAGTCTACCGGCTAATATTATATAGCTTTTCAGAATCTGTTGCAATCCTTTTGCATGATGTAGTCTAAAAGGGAACAAAATGAATGCTGATAGCTTATGAAATGGTTGGGCGGTATGGAAACAAAAGGTTTGGGCAAACGTATCAATATGGTGAGGAAGGACCGGGGATTCACGGCTGACAGGCTTTCTGAATTATGCAATATCAACGCGACCTATCTCCGGCAGATCGAAGGCGGGGTAAAGGTTCCCAGTCTTCCTGTGTTTGTCAATATCTGCAACGCGCTGAAAATCTCCCCGGATTATCTGCTGCGGGATGCGCTGGAGGATAACGAGGTCAGCGAAATACAGGAGCTGGCGGAGCTGTGGGAAAGCACATCTCCCGGCCGGCGGGAGATTGCCGCTGCCATGATCCGGGCGGTATTGGAACGTAGGGAAGATTAGAAAGACCGGCCGGGTAACCGACTGGTCTTTCCCTATTCCGATCAAACGGAAATCGACCCGCCGGTTCTGATTTTTTCTGCCCGGCCGCGGCTGTTGTTCATCAGGTCTGCCCGTTCAAGCCGTTTCCCCGCCGGCTCGTTCAGGCCGGCAAGGCACGCCCGTGATTTCCCGATCAGGAGAAAGGGGCCGCACCGTGCCGGAGGCTTCGAAGCAAAATGATCAGATGGTTTGGTCACTCCTTTTTGATGGCATTGCACGGCAAAAGCCGTGACCGTTTCTTAGAATTGAAAGAGCCGTGAAAGCCAGGGCTTTCACGGCTCTTTTCATTTTGGCAAAAGGCCTTTCGCGGAAGGGAAAAAGGAATAAGTGCATACAATTTTCCTCAAAAACGCAGTTTCGTCTGGTTAATATTTTCTGAAAACTGTGGTAGGCTTTCCTTACATCAGGATGCAAGTATGAAGATTCGGAGGGGAAGCGCATTGAAAAAACACGGTTTTTTCTATGAACTGAAAAAAAATCGGGCGCTGTTTCTTATGGCGTTTCCGGCAATGGCATTGGTGCTGATAATGTCGTATCTGCCAATGTCCGGCCTGGTAGTGGCGTTCAAGAATTATCGTTTTGATCTGGGCGTGTTTGGCAGCGATTGGTGCGGATTTGAAAATTTCCGTTACCTGTTCATTTCCGGAACAGGCTGGAATATTACAAGAAATACCATAGTGTATAACCTGATAAACCTGATCACCTCGCAGGGGCTGGCGATCCTTGTAGCCATCATTATTTCTGAATTGAACGGCAGGGTCTTCAAGCGGGTCACTCAGTCTGTGATCTTTTTGCCTTATTTCATTTCCTGGGTCATTGTGGGGACCTTTGTTTTCAATATCTTCAACTATGAAAGCGGCGTTCTGAATAACGTGCACGCCTCTTTGGGAATGGAGCCGGTAAATGTGTACTCCATGCCCGGCGTGTGGCCCTGGATCGTCTGTGCCTTCAACGCGTGGAAATGGGTCGGCTACAATTCCATTATTTACATTGCGGCCATCACCAATATCGACGCGGAGTGCTATGAGGCCTCCGATATTGACGGCGCCAACATTTTCCAGAAGATCTGGTATATCACACTGCCGTCCATGAAACCCACGATCATCACCATGATCCTGCTGCAGGTGGGAAGGATCTTGCGCGGGGATTTTGAAATGTTCTATCAGATCGTGGGCAACAACGGCCAGCTCTTTGATAAAACCGATGTGATCGATACCTATGTGTTTCGTTCTCTGCTGACAAATTCGAACATGGGCATGACGGCTGCGGCCACCCTGTACCAGTCCGTGCTGTGCTTTGTGATCATTGTGGTCGTCAATCAGATCGTAAAGAAGGTAGAAGCGGACTACGCGCTGTTTTAAGCAGGATCAGGGTCCCCAAAGCTATATTTGACCGAACGGAGGGTTTGCTGTGCGGAACAGAAACAAAATCAAGCTTACAACATCTAGGATCATTTTCAACGGCATTTCCTATATCTTACTGATCTTTATCGCTTTGCTGTGCCTGCTGCCGTTTATCATGCTGATCTCCGGCTCCTTCACCTCAGAGCAGGAGATCCGGTTTGAAGGCTACAGCATTTTTCCCAGGGAATTTACCACGGAAGCCTATGAAATGATCTTCAAATACCCGGACAAGATCATAAGGGCCTACGGCGTTTCCATTTTTATTACGGCTGTGGGTACGGCGGCCGGTCTGTTTTTCCTTACCATGACGGCCTATGTGATCAGCCGGAAGGATTTCAAGTACAGAAACGTCATATCCTTCTATTTCTATTTTACCACGCTTTTTAACGGCGGGATGGTGTGTACCTATATTTTCTATATCCGGTACCTCCATTTAAAGGACAACATTCTGGCGCTGATCCTGCCCCTGATGATGAATGTATTTTACCTGCTTATCATGAGAAGCTTTATCAGTGCGATCCCCGGGGCTTTGATCGAGTCGGCAAAAATTGACGGAGCCGGAGAGTTCCGGATCTTTATCCAGATCATTCTGCCCCTTTTGAAATCCGGCCTTGCAACGATCGGGCTCTTTATCGCACTGGGCTATTGGAACGATTGGTACAACGCCATGCTGTACATGAATTCCGAGGAAAAGTATCCCCTGCAGTACATGCTTTACAACATGCTGCAAAAGCAGGAAGCCATTGCGCAGATGGCAAGTCAGCTGGGAACGCGTGTGGAAAATATCCCCACCAGCGGATTAAAGCTGGCTATGGCGGTGGTGGCCACCGGCCCTATCGTATTGCTGTATCCGTTTGTGCAAAAATATTTTGTAAAGGGAATTACGATCGGCTCCGTAAAAGGGTGATCGATCTGTAATAAATTAAAACTGGAGGAACAGATTTATGAAAAGGAAGCTGACCAAAATTGCGGCTTTGCTCTGTGTTCTGGCCTTGATGCTGGGCGCGTTTGCAGGCTGCGGAAGCAACAACAATGCCAGCAGCACGCCTGTGACCCCTGCTTCAAGCGCGGCAGGCGCCTCAAGCGAAGCGGCATCGTCTGACGACAGTGCGGCAGAGCCCGCGGGATTAGACACTTCTGAAGAAGTGGAGCTGGTCCTTTATCTGATCGGCGACCGCCCTGCAAAGCAGGACGAGATCGAAGCGAACTACAATCAGCTCTTCAAAGAGAAGCTCAACTGTACCGTCAAGACCAATTACCTGAGCTGGGCTGAGTTCAGAAACAAGTATCCGCTGATTTTCTCTTCCGGAGAAGAGTTTGACATGGCGTATACCGCCAACTGGCTGAACTATTACTCTCTCGCTCAGAAGGGCGCTTTTATGAACCTTGACGAGCTGTGGCCCACTTACGCGCCCAAGAACTTTGCCCAGCAGTCTGAAAGCGCAAAGCAGCAGGCCACTGTAGACGGCCATTACTATAGTGTTCCCACCCTATTTAAGACGTATAACATTTACGGACCCATCTACCGTACCGATATTCTGGAAGGGACCGATTGGGACGGCAAGATGGAAAACCTGAACGATTATGAGACCTATCTTTCCTATGTAAAGGAAGCCGCCCCGGAGATGGAGCCCATTGCCATCGTTTCCGAAGGTTCTGAGATTGACGAGCTCTTCATGCAGGGCAACGGCCTGTTTCCCATTAAGGGCGCTAACGGAGACTTCCTGTGGATCGATCCCTCTGAGGAAGAACCCAAGGTGTTCCCTTACTACGATTATGAGAAAACCCCCGAGTTCCTGGAGCTGGTAAACCGCTGGAATGAGAACGGTTATTTCACCAAGTCCGCCCTTTCAGATACCGATACCGCCAAGGTGGAGAGTGGTAAGGCCGCCAGCCGTATTAAGAACGGCGGTACCTATGAGGGCGAGCACATGAAGCACCCTGAGTGGGGCTTCAAGTTTGCAAACTTTATCGGCGATGTTTCCTACAACTCTTTCCTGCAGGATGCGCTGGCCATCTCCAACACAGCCAAGAATCCCGAAAGAGCTTTGGCCTGGTATGACCTTATCACCAGTGATGAAGAGGCCTTCCGTGCATGGGATTACGGCATTGAGGGCACTTCCTATGAAATTATAGATGATCAGGTGCAGATGCTCAATACGGACGATTATGCAGAGTCCTCCCTGTGGGCAGCCCGTACTCCCGGATTTTTCCTGCCGGTATACGGATCTCCCAGCGATCTCAGAGAGATGGAGCAGTCTTACGACGCAAAGATCAAGGATGGCGTAGGCTGCCAGAAGTATCGCGCCCTCAATATTGACACCTCCAAAATTGAGACCGAGTACGCCGCGTGCACCAACGCCCATCAGCAGTATTGGTGGCCTCTGGAGCTGGGCTACACCGATCCTGTAACGGGCTTGGAGGAGTATAAGCAGAAGATGCAGGCCGCGGGGATCGACAAGGTCATCGAAGAATTCCAGAGACAGCTCGATGAGTATATCGCTTCTCTGTAAGCTTTTTACCCATAAAACAGAAAAGCAGGTCAAAGGCAGGCTTTTCTAAATGATTTTCCGGTAAAGTGCCGCCGGAAGACTGTCGTCATAATGAATAACCGCAGGAAAACCTGCGAAAAAACAAACTCATGCGCCCAAAAGCTGCATGAGTTTGTTTTCAAACCCGGAAAAATGCCGCGCAAAATGGCGTTGCGTTATTTGCGGGAATGCTGTATGATTCAGAAAACCAGGTATACTAAGAATAGTCAGTCGGGAGTTGTCAGATGTTGGCCGTTTTGGAAAAGGTCTGGATCTTTTCCAGTAACTGATATCTAAAAAATAACATCTATTTGGAAAGGGGCGAGTTCTTATGATACAGTTGTTGCTTGTGGACGACGAGGCCAAAACAAGGAATGGGCTGCTCAATCACATCGATTGGGAAAAACTGGGAATCGATATGCTGCAAACGGCGAAAAGCGCGGAAGAGGCAATGGAGATCTGCAGGCAATACCAACCGGATATCATCCTTTCCGATATTCGCATGCGCAGGATGAACGGACTGGAAATGTGCGCCGCGCTGCGAAAGAAGTACCCAAGCTGTAAAATCGTGATCATCAGCGGATATGCGGATAAAGAGTATCTAAAGGCCGCCATTGAATTGGGCTCTGTCAGCTATGTGGAAAAGCCCATCGATCTGGAAGAGCTTGAGCAGGCCTTGAGGAAAACCGTGGCGGCTGTTCTGGAAAACCGAAAATCCATTCATGACAGTGAACGGCTGATCCAAAACAGAGAATTTCTCAAGAAGGAAACCTTTTATTCCCTGCTGAAAATTCAAAAGGCCGAGGGCACAGCGGAGCTTCGTGAGCTGCTTCCCAGGGAATTCAGCCGGTTTCGGGTCTGTATCCTGCGGTTTTCCAAACCGGTGATGCAGACTGCTCAATGGAAAAAGAAGCTTTTTCAGGATCCGGAGATGGAAGCTTTTATCAAAGCGGAAGGCTATTTTTACGGGGAATTTACAGACAACCGGCATATGGTGATCCTTTTGTGTGGAGAGCCGGACATGATCTCGGATGAAAGCCGGGTGACAGCCCGGCTTAAGCTGCTGTGCAAAAGCCCCTGGGAGGATTGCGAGGTCTTTTTGGCCCTGGGTGACCGGGTAGAAAGCCCAGGTGAAATCTGCGTTTCTTACGACCATGCGAAGGAAGCGGAAAAGGCGGTTTTCTATCTGGGATACAGGGCGGCGGAAGCGTACAGCGGCAGGAAGCAGAATCCTCTGCCTCCCGCTCAGGATTACCTGGGCGGGTTCAAGGGATTTTTGCTTCGGGGAGACCGGCAGGCAGCCAGGAGTCATATTCAGGAGCTGACAAAAACCTTTCGGGGGATGCAGGTTGAATCTTCGGCATATGTCCTGAGCATTTATTTTGAAATGGAAAAGGCGATCGTTGAGGAATTTGAGAGGCTGTCTCTGGAAAGCCGGGAAAAGCGGACAGAAAAATATCAAAGCGAAATGCAGATCATCGGAAGCCTGGACACCATGGAAGAAATCGAGGCGCACCTGATCGGGCAGATCGAAGAGCTGTTTGCCATGATCCAAAAGGATCAGAACAACAGCTTTATGGTAACGCGGGTAATAAGATATATCAACGAGAATTACCGGCAAACGGATATTTCCGTCAAGCAGATCGCATCGGAGCTTTACATCACGCCCACCTACCTTTCTTCCCTGTTCAAAAGGAAAACCGGAAATACTATCGGTGAATATCTGACAAAGGTGCGGATGGAGCACTCTGTGAAGCTGCTTCTTGAGCCACGGATGAAGATCTATGAAGTGGCGCAGGCGGTGGGATATGAAGACGCAAATTATTTTGCAAAAATCTTTAAAAGGGAATACGGAATCACGCCTCTGGAATACAGGGCAAGGAGACTGGGATCGGGATAACGCGGGGTTTTTCTGATTTGAGACTTTTAAGCTTTTTACAGCTTGCAATAGGGGGAAGGGATATGGCGATGCACAGGAAAGCGATCGCGGCTCTGAAAAAAGTAATACGGTATGATTCCATGCATATGAAGCTTACGGTTTCCTTCTCCATTGCGATCATGGCCGTTTTAATGATCGTAATGGTCCTTTTGAGTCGCCTTGTAAACGATAATTACAGGGAAGAAATCCTGTTTTCCGCTAACCAGTCCTTCGAACAGACGAATTCCTTTATCAAAAACTACCTTGACACCATGGTGTATGTTTCGGACCAGATCTATTACAACAGCGACGTACAGGAGCTTTTAAAGCAAAACGATCCGACTGTTTGGCGGACGTACGGGCAGCAGTATCGGGAATTCCTGCGTCTTGACAGCGTTTGCCGGACCGCGGAGCTGGTGGAAACGATATATATGGCCCGCCTTTTCGTTCCGGATGAGCTGTCCTATTCCAACAATATGCGCCATATAGAAAAGATGTCGGTGTTAGAGGATCGCGAAGACTGCAAACAGCTTCTGCTCGGAAAGAGCTACAGCTTTTTTACCGTGCCTGAAAAAGTCTCGATGCCGGGAACAAATTACGAAGTGGAAATCGTTTCCCTGTTGAGGCTCATTCTTACGACTGACGGGACGATCAGGCCTATCGGAGTACAGCAGATCGGCATAGAGACGTCAAAGATCAAAGAAGTTCTGGGGAAATCCAATATCACCAAATCCGGTATAGTATATCTTGTAAACGACAACGGAGACGTGATAAGCTGCTCGGATGAAAACAGCGGCCTGCTTCAGAAATTGCAGCAAAACGGTGAGTTGCACGATTTTTCCATGGGAGATTCCTGGAATGAAATATCCCTTTTGGGAGAGGGGTATTACGTGAATCGAGCGAGGCTCGGCACGGCTGATTGGTCGCTGGTGGCGATCATCCCAAAAGCAGAGATCCTGCAGCAGAGCAGCCAGCTGAGATCGATCATCTTCTTCCTGTCCTTTGTAGCGGTTATTGCAATATTTTTCATTTCCAACAGGATCTCAAAGCATTATACGAACCGGTTGTCCGTTCTGGCCGGTATGATGCGAAAGGTGCAGAACGGAGAACTGGATATAGATCCGGAGCTGGATGACCCGGATGAGATAGGGGAGCTGTTCCGAAGCTTTTCCTATATGACACGGCAATTGAAGCTGCTGATGGATGAGAACTATAATTCCGGAAAGGCGGTAAAGGAAGCGCAGCTGCAGGCGCTTCGTGCCCAGATAAACCCACATTTCCTGTACAACACGCTGGATCTGATCAACTGGGAGGCCATAGATCATAATGTGCCTGAAATTTCCAAAATAACCAAAAGCCTTTCCCAGTTTTACAGGATAAGCCTTAACAAGGGAATGGAAACCGTGCCGATAGAGCAGGAACTGAATCATGTCATTTCTTACGTGACGATCCAGAATTATCATTTTGACGGTGCTATTCGTCTGCACATCGATGTTCCTGAAGAAATACGGCGCCGCTCCTGCATCAACATCATCCTGCAGCCGATCGTGGAGAATTCCATCATTCACGGCATGGAAGCGACTCCGGGAGGGCGGGAATACCCGATTTATATTTCCGCAAGGTTTGAGGGGAATGACATTGCTTTTGTGATCCGTGACGAAGGCATCGGAATGAGCGAACAGCAAATGGAGAATATTCTCAATTCAGAATCCTCCGTAAGCACCGGATACGGAATAAAGAATATCGACCAGCGGCTGAAATTGAACTACGGAGAGCAGTATGGGCTCAGTTACCGGAGTGAGATCGGAAAAGGGACTACGGCTGAGCTTCGAATTCCCGCGGGCTGACAGCTTATCAAAAAAATGCATTTTTCCACTTGACAACCTGCAAAACCTGATGTAACATACTCTTTGCAAGTTCAAAATTGAACAGGCGAAAGCCAAAAAGGCTGTGACGAAGACGGCAGGAAGCTTTTCCCGCTTCAGAGAGCTGGCGGCAGGTGCGAGCCAGCGCGGCGGTTTCCGGAAACGTTTCTTTAAGCGTTGCCCATCCCTTCTGAGCCGGAGGCCCGAACCCCAGCGGCATATTGCCAGGGCAGTAGGCGTTTCCCGTGTATGCTGCGTTAATGCATAGGGCGTGCTTGCGCCCGATAAAGCGGCGCGAAAGCGCAATTTGAGTGGTACCGCGGATCATTTCCGTCTCAATGGGATCTCCCCTTTGAGGCGGTTTTTTGTTTCGCAGGGCAATTTTTCAGCAAACATATGCGGCAGCGCGCCGCATAAAAATCTCTCAAAGGGGGAATTCTCCATATGGAAAGAACAGATTTGAAGGCACAGCTCTCTGAGGTTGCAGAACGCATTCGCACCATGCGGGAGATCATGGGGCTGTCCCAGGAGGAAATGGGCCGGTGTACCGGCGTGACGGAAGAGGAATATCTCCGCTGCGAAAACGGGGAAGCCGATTTCAGCTTCACGTTTATCTATAAATGCGCGAGCCGCTTCGGCATAGACCCCACCGATCTCATTAAGGGCGTAAGCCCCACGCTTTCCAGCTACACTGTGTCGAGAAAGGGAGACGGCCTGCCCATCACGAGAAGGCAGGGCTTTAAGTATCTCAATATGGCGCCTCTTTTCAAAAATAAAACGGCAGAGCCCTTCTTTGTGACCATGCCTTATTCGGAGGCGGAGCAGAATGTGGCGATCAAGCTTTCCACTCACGTGGGTCAGGAATTCGACATCGTCCTGAAGGGCTCCATGAAGGTACAGGTGGGAAGCCATGTGGAAGAGCTCTCGGAAGGCGATTCCATCTATTACAATTCCGGCACGCCCCACGGCATGATCGCCACCGGCGGCAAAGACTGCGAATTTTACGCCATTGTCTTAAAGGGCGCGGAGGAATTTGCCCCGGAGCAGGACCACTTCCAGAAGCTTATCGATCAGAAGCTGGCCCGGCAGGACAGGGAAACCGTGGCTTCTCCTTTTGTAAAGATGGAAATGGACGAAAACGGAGTCTTGAAGCACATTGAGTTCCCCAATGAGGATAAATTCAATTTTGCCTTCGATATCGTGGATAAGCTGGCCGAACGGGAGCCCGGCCGCCTTGCCATGCTCCACGTTTCCAAGGATAAGACTGAGCGGCGCTTTACCTTTGACGACATCAAGCGCCTGTCCAATAAAACCGCCAATTATCTTACCTCTCTGGGCATCAAAAAAGGCGACAGGGTCATGGTGGTACTCAAACGCCACTACCAATTCTGGTACGTGATCACGGCCCTGCACAAGCTCGGCGCGGTGATCATTCCCGCCACCAATCTTCTGATGGAGCACGATTTCGACTATCGCTACAAGGCGGCTGGCGTGAAGGCCATCTTCTGCACCGCGGACGGCCAGACCGCCGATGAAGCCGACCGTGCCGCCCAAAACTGCGATTCCGTAAAGGTGAAGATCATGGTGGGGGAAAACCGTCTTGGCTGGCACGATTTTGACAAGGAGATGGAGCCCTTCTCCGACGTGTATGAGCGCAGGTCCGATTCCCCCTGCGGAAACGACACCATGCTCATGTACTTTACCTCCGGCACCACCGGCTATCCGAAAATCGCCGTGCACAGCTACAAATACGCTCTGGGCCATTACACTACCGCCAAGTGCTGGCACAATGTAAACCCGGAGGGGCTGCATTTTACCATTTCCGACACCGGCTGGGGCAAGGCCATGTGGGGAAAATATTACGGACAGTGGATGTGCGAGGCCGCAATTTTCACCTATGATTTCGATAAATTCGACGCCCACGATATCCTGCCCATGTTCGCGAAATATCATATCACCACCTTCTGCGCCCCGCCCACCATGTACCGTTTCTTCATCAAGGAGGACCTGTCCCGGTACGATCTTTCCTCCATCGAATATTCCACCACTGCCGGCGAGGCCCTGAACCCGGAGGTCTATGAGCAGTGGAAGCGGGCCACCGGCCTTTCCCTCATGGAGGGCTTCGGTCAGACGGAGACCACCCTCGCCATCTATAATCCCATCGGAACCGTGCCGAAGCCCGGCTCCATGGGCGTGCCCAACCCCCTGTTCGATGTGGACCTTGTGCTGCCCGACGGCACCCCTGCCCCCTTAGGCGAAACCGGCGAGATCGTGATCCATACGGAAAATCATGTGCCCTGCGGACTTTTTAAGGGCTACTATCAAAATGAGGAGCTGACGAAGGAGGCCTGGCACGATGGGCTGTACCACACCGGTGACACCGCCTGGCGGGACGAGGACGGCTATTTCTGGTATGTGGGCCGTACCGATGATGTGATCAAATCCTCCGGTTACCGCATCGGGCCTTTTGAGATCGAAAGCGTGATCATGGAGCTGCCCTATGTGCTGGAATGCGCCGTCACCGCCGCGCCCGACCCGATCCGCGGCCAGGTGGTAAAGGCCTTTGTGGTGCTCACCAGAGGGACTGAGGGCACGGAAGCGCTGAAAAAGGAGATCCAGGGCTATGTGAAGAAGCACACCGCCCCCTATAAATATCCCCGCATCGTGGAGTTCCGGGACGACCTGCCCAAGACCATCAGCGGCAAGATCAGAAGAACGGAGCTGAGAGGCTGAAAGCTTCAGAAATCAGTAAGGAAAAGCGCTTGAAAAGAGGAAGAAAAGGGATTATACTGCTTTTATGGTAGTTCCCCGTCTCGCTGTGAAAGGAGAAATACCCATGTTGGTAGAAGAAAAAGTCTTCACACTGAAGGACGGAAGGCGGGCAGTGCTGCGCTGCCCCAAAAACGAGGATATTCCGGGGCTGCTGAACTATTTGGTGGTTTCCGCCGGAGAAACGGATTTTATCATGCGCTACCCGGAGGAGTGCGAAAAGTATACCCCGGAGGGGGAGGCCCAGTGGATCGAGCAGAACAACGCTTCGGAAAATTCTGTTGCGCTGGTCTGCGAGGTGGAAGGGAAAATTGCCGGAAACTGCAATGTTTCCCGGGCACCCTGGCTGAAGATCCGCCACAGGGCTTCCGTGGCCATCGCCCTTTTGAGCGAGTTCTGGGGCCAGGGCATCGGCACGAAAATGTTCGAGGAGATGATCCGCATCGCGGAAGGCTGGGAAGACGTTTCCCAGATGGAGCTGGAATTCGTGGAGGGAAATGCCCGGGCCCGGGGCCTGTATGAAAAAATGGGCTTTCGCATTACCGGGATGCGGCCCGACGCCATCCGCCGGAAGGACGGCACGCTTCTCAACGAGTACATGATGGTCAGAAAGATAGAACATTAGCAAAACAAAGGAAAGCCGGTATTTGTCATGTTAAAAAGCATTCGCAACAGTCTTGTCTTTACGTCGTTTCTCTACATTGTTCTTGGCGTGGTTCTCATTCTTTTTCCCGATAATTCCCTGGAGCTCGCCTGCAGCCTGATCGGTATCGTCACCCTGGCGTACGGCGGCGTCCGGATCGCTTCCTACTTTCAAAAGGGCGGGGAATACGCCAACAGGTTTGACCTTTTCACAGGCGTGATCCTTGCCGTGGTGGGCGTGTTCCTGCTGCTTTGCCCTCAATTCGTGATTTCCCTGATCCCCATTGCCCTGGGTATCTACATTCTGGTAGACAGCTTTTCCGCCATGAAAAAGGCTCTGGATATGAAGGCCCTGGGCTTTGATAAGTGGTGGATCTCCTTCCTCATAGCCCTGCTGCTGGCCGTATTCGGCGCCGTCATGATCATCAACCCCTTCGGCGCCATGGCCTCCCTGACGGTGTTCATCGGCTGGAGCTTTGTCTTCGATGGCGTTTACACCCTGATAAATACCGTGGCGGCCGACAGGGCCTTCAAAAGATAAGCCTTCGAAAGAAAGATAGGAAAAAGCCCGCCTCCGGTTCCTCCGAAGGCGGGCTTTGTGCGCTTCAACGGGCCTCAGGGCAGCTCAAATATCTGCCCCGGGGCGGAAACGTCCATGACGCGCTTGGCGTATTCCTCATAGCCCGGCGTGGATTTGAACAGCGGAACCACGGAATAGTCCTCCCACATGTGCATGGGGAAAACGGCCTTGGCGTCCGCCTCTTCCATAAAATACTTCATGCCCAGGTCGAAATCCGCCTCCTGTCTGGGATCCAGGGGAACAAAAGCCGCGTCTATCTTTTTGCCGGAAAGCAGCCTGAGCTCTTCCCGGTATTTTGCCTTCATGGCGTCGTTCTGCCAGCGGGGCGCGCCGTCCCACACCCAGCAGTTCAGGTCTCCGGCGTGGTAAAAAAGCTTTCCCTCGCATTCCACCAGGAAGGCTACGCCCGCGTCGGTGGATTCCAGGGTAGCCACCCGCACCTTCCCGCCTTCATAGGTCCTGTGGGGCGAAACGAATACGGTGTGCTCCCTGAATTCCTCCGGTACCCGGCTTTTGAAAATGTCGTCGGAAAGGAAGCAGAAGGTCTCCTTTCCCCGGCAGTGCTCAAAGACTTTTTCAGAAAAATGGTCGCCGTGGCAGTGGCTCGCGAACACATACACCGGCTTGTCCGTTTCCGGGATGCGGCCCTCGTAATAATCGAAAAGCAGACAACAGCTTTCCAGCTCCACAAAATAGCTGCTGTGAAGGATAAAGGTCACTTTCATTTCCGTATCTTCCTTTCGTTTTTCAGGTGTTTATTTTCGCATGGGAGAAGCCCGCTTCGTCCCTTGTTACTTCGATGCGGCAGGGGAGCCTGCTTTTCAGCTCCGAAACGTGGGAGATGATCCCCACCATGCGCCCGCTTCCCCGCAGCATTCCCAGTGCCTTCATGGCGGTGTCCAGCGTCTCGCTGTCAAGGGAGCCAAAGCCCTCGTCGATGAAAAGAGCGTCCATCCGCACGGCCCCGGAATGGTTCTGGACCACCTCCGAAAGGCCGAAGGCCAGGGAAAGGGAGGCAAGGAACTGCTCGCCGCCCGAAAGGGTCTCGATGGATCTTGGCAGCATGGATGCGCCGTCCACTACCTCAAGGTCCAGGCCGCTCAGAGCGTTCCCTCCCCTGGGGCTTTCCATGAGCTGCAGCCTGTAGCGCCCCCGGCTCAGATTGGAGAAAAAGCGGTTTGCGCTGGCCAGCACCTCCTCCAGCATCATGCTCAGCACAAACTGAAGAATGGGGAGCTTCTGGGAGTTGTCCCCCCTAAGGAGCCGTGCCAGCCTGGCGGCCAGCGAATAGTCCTTTTCCTGCCGGCCGCTCTCTGCCTCGAGAGCCTGTACAGCCTGCAGGGCAGCTTTCAGAGAAAGACAGGCTTCCCCGGCCTTTCCCAGCTCTTCCGAGCGCCGGAGGCTTTCCTCCCGCAATTCCGCCGCCCGGCTCTTCAAAGCGGGAAGATCGGGCGGCGACTCCCCGAGAGCCCTGCCGCCGGAGAAAGCGGCAAGGTCGCTTTTCACCTTTTCCAGCGCTTCCTCCGCCAGGCGGTTCGCTTCCGCTGCTTTTTGCCTGTCGGCTTCCCAAAGCTCAGCCTGCCTTTGAAGCTCTGCGGCGCGGCGCTCCAGCTCCTTCCGATGCTCCTGCTTTTCCTTCAGAGCCCGGTCCAGCCCTTCCGGGTCGAGGCCCGAAAGGCTTTCCAGAGCCTCCTTTGCCGACCGTTCGAGCTCTTCAGCTTTTGCCTTCTGACCAGAAAGCTTTTCCCGCAGAGCGGTTTCACGGGAGGCAGCCTCTTCCCTTTCCCGGTTCAGCTCGTCCATGCGCTTCTGGGCCTTTTGCAGCAGCTCGGCCTTTTCCTTTGTTTTCCACAGCTTTTCTTTCAGGGCGTCGTCGTCTGCCTGTGCCTGCTCCAGAGAAATGCCGAATTCGCCGCAAAGGGCTTCCTGCTCCTTCCAGAGCGCTTCGGCCTGCTTCCATTGGGCTTCGGCAGCTCCGGCGGCGGAGCCTGCGGAAAGGCTTTCTTCCCTTGCCTGCTTTTCCCGGGCCCTTAAAGCCTCAAGCTCCTTTTGGTCCAGCATGCCGGACTGCCCCTTCCTGGGATCCGGGTGATGGGTGCTGCCGCAGACGGGGCAGGGGGTGCCTTCCGTCAGATTGAGGGCAAGCTCCAGCGCAGTATTGTGCCGCAGCTTTTCTTCTTCGTGGGTAAGTGCCCGGGACAAGGCAGACAGGGCAATTTCCTTTTCCTCCGCTGCCTTTTTCGCAGCGTCAAGCTTTGTGAAGGCCCTGCCCTGTTCTTCCCTCCGGCGGGCAAGCTCCCCGTAATCCGAACGGATCTTCTCAAGCCTGTGGCTTTCCTCCAGCAGGGCGGGCAGCGCCGCTGACGCTTCCCGACACTCCCTGATATAGGCTTCCCCTGTTTTCAGCCGTTTTGTCCTGTCCTGGGAAAGCTGTTCAAATTCCTTCAGCTCCGCCTGGGTGGAAAGAAGCGCCCTTCGGGCCTCCTCTGCCTGTCGGGCCGTTTCAGCCGCTTTTACCGCCGCCTGCTTTTTTTCTTCAAGCCTTGCAAGCTCCTGGGCCGCTTTGACAGCCTGAACCCGAAGCGCTTCGGCCTGCTTCCTTTTTTCGCTGTTTTCTTTTTCCTGACCGGCCAGGAGATCGCAGCGGGCAAGGGCTTCCCCCGCTTTTGCTTCTCCGCTGCTTTTTGCTTCCAGCAGCCGTGCCCATTCCTCGGCCTCCTTCAGCTCCTTTTGAGCCTTTTCGGCCTGCTGCCTCAAAGTATCATTTTCGGCGCGAAGGGAAGCTTCCCGCTTTGCGGAGTCCTCTGCCGCCTGGCTGAGGGCCGCGCTGTTTTCCAGCCCTTCCTTTTCCAGCAGGGAATTTCGCCTTGCCTCAAGCTCCTTCAGCTTGTCCTCCAGAGCCCTTGCCCTGGAAGACAGGCGGTCCGTCAGGGCCTTCCAGCGCTCCGCTGAAAACAGCGTCTGCAGCATTTCCCCCTTTTCCTTGGAACTTGCCCGCAGCAGCCGGAGAAAATCTCCCTGGGGCAGCACGATCACCTGGGAAAACTGGTCGCCTGTGATATGGAGAATGGATTCCGCCCTGCTCCTGACCGCCGAATCGCTCCGGCTTTCCAGCAGCTTCCACTGCCCTTCCTCCAGGGTATAGCACTCGTGGGAATCCCGCAGCTCCACCTCCTTGGTGGTGCGGTGTACATGAGAGGCCCTGGTGCGGCGGAACAGGTAGGTGTCCTGCCCCAGGGAAAATTCGTATTCCACCAGGGTGGGAAGCTCCTGCGGCGCGCCCATGCAGCGCATGGAATCAAAGGTCCTCCGTCCGCCGGTGGCCTTCCCGTAAAGGGCAAAGCTTACGGCGTCCAGCAGGGCGGTCTTGCCGCCGCCGGTGGGGCCGGAGATGAGAAACAGACCGGCCTCCTCGAAGGCGGAAAAATCGATCACGGTTTTCTCAAGATAGGGGCCGAAGGCCTGCAGAGTCAGCTTTATGGGCTTCATGCTCCCACCTCCTTCAGAATTTCCCGGAGCAGCCCGCTTTCCTGTTCACCGGGCTTCTCTCCGCACACCTCTTTCAGGAAAGCGGCAAGAATCGCTTCATCGCTCTGGCCCCGAAGCTCTCTCGCGCGCTGGCCGGTTTTTCCCTGAACGGCCCAGGGGTTCGATACGGAGAGAAGGTTCGGATAGACCGGCAGCAGCTTGTCTCTGGCATGAAATATGGGCACAGTGTCTTCCAGCACGATCTCGGCATAGTCTTCCGAGGGTTCCCCGGCCAAAAGAGCTTCCATCATGCCGCTTACCCGTCTCACATCGTGGAGCGGCTTTACGGGAACGTGTTCGGCGGTCACCGTGGAGCCGTCCGCCTCCAAAACGCAGAATCCCTTTTTCTGGTTCGCCTCGTCCACCGAATACTTGAGGGGGGACCCGGAATATCTGGCTTTTTGTCCGGCCCTTTGGGGGCCGTGGAGATGCCCCAGCGCGGTGTGATCAAAGGCGTCAAAAAGCTCTGTGGGGACCTCTCCGCTGCCGCCCACAAAAAGGGAGCTTTCCGAATCCGAGCTTTGAGACCCGGCGGCAAAGCAGTGGGCAACAAGGATGTGGGAGGCTCCGGGCTTGAAAAGCGGGATCATGCGGTCGATCACCGCCTTCATGCAGGCCCCTTCTCCCCGCAGGCTGTCGTCTCCGAAGAAGTCCCGCGCCTGGGCGTTGTCGAAATAGGGCAGCAGGAAGATCTGAGCCTCCTGTCCGTTTTCTTCGATCAGCACAGGGGAGAAGGCGTCCTCCAGAGAGGTGGAAAGGAAAACGCCGCTTTCCCTGAGAAAGTCCTTCATGATGGCAATGCGGTCCGCGCCGTCGTGGTTTCCGGAAATGGCGCATACCCTGCAGCCTGCTTTCACAAGGCGGGAAAGGGTCCTGTCGAAAAGACGGATGGCCTCCGGTGAGGCGATCTGCCTGTCGTAAATATCTCCGGCAAGCAAAACGCAGGCCGGCTTTTCCCGTTCCACGGCGGGAAGAAATACCTCTTCCAGAAACCACCGCTGGTCAGGCAGCAGACTGCGCCCGTAAAGCATTCGGCCCAAATGCCAGTCTGAGGTGTGAAACAGCTTCAAGCTTTTTCCTCCCTGCTGCCGGGAAAGACCCTCTCCCGGCCCGATTTTAAGAAAGAATACAGAAATTCCGCTTTTATTTTTCGGAATTATAGAGTATACTGGTAAGCGTCAAAGAAAGCTCCAAAACGGATATCGCATTTATTATACAACATTTTCCCGCACCCGTACAGCCTCAATGGGTCCCGTGGGGGAAAGGATTTTTTATGAAAAAGTCAGCGCGTGCCGGAGCCTTTTTGCTCACGGTCCTTTCGGTCATCCTGCTTTGCTTTGTGCCGGCCTCTGCCGAGGGCTTTGCCTTCGATTGGGATGTGGGCGACGGGAACACGGAGCCTCACTGCAAATCCCTGGTGCTTTTGAACCTGGATACCAGCACCGTCGTTTATACCCTGAATCCCGATGAGGAGCTGCCCATGGCCTCCATGACAAAGATCATGACTTATATCACGGCCTATGAAAACATCCCGAATCTGGAAAACACGGTCATCACCATGCCCCAGAGCGTGGAGGACGATCTCTATGACACCGGCAGCTCCGTTGCGGATATGCAGCCCGGCGAAAGCTTTCTCGGCAGGGATCTTCTCTACATGATGATGGTGCCCTCCGGCAATAACGCCGCCCTCACGCTGGCAAAATACGTGGATTCCCTGTATGAGGCCGGAAGCATTCCCGCGGACCCGAACTATGACGCCCTGCACTACAGCGCCGTGGAAAACGGGGCAGATTCCAGCGGATACGGCTCCAAGGATTACACGGGGGTCAGCTATTTCGTCTATCTGATGAACAAAAAGGCCGAAGAGCTGGGCTGTACTCACACCCATTTCACCAATCCCCACGGCCTGCACCACGAAAATCATTATGCCTCCGCCAGGGACATGGCCACCATAACGGAATACGCCATGGGGCTGCCCAATTTTGTGGAGATCGTGGGTACCACCGCCTGGAACTACGCTCCGCAGAATGCTCCCGACGATGTGCGCACCGCCCACACCACCAATAAAATGCTGACGAATAACATCGATGAGGGCACGGGCCTTTCCTATTACTATTCCTTTGCCACCGGCATCAAAACGGGTTCCCTTGATGAGGCCGGCTACTGCATCACCGCCTCCGCCACCGCCTACGGCTATACCTATGTGGCTGTGGCCATGGGGGACATGGAGGGGTATTCCCAGGGCGTTCACCGGGAAATGATGGACTGCGCCACCCTGTTCCGCTGGGCCCTGACCAGCCTGGAAAAGAAAACGGTGGCCGTGCAGGGCGATGTGCTCACCTCCGTCAATCTGAAATACGCCTGGAAAAAGGACGAGCTTCTGCTCACCGCTGGGGAAAATGCCGCCGTCATGCTGCCCAGCAGCGTGGATTCCACAAGCATTCTCATCGAACCGGATGTTCCCGAAAGCGTGGAGGCCCCGATCCGGAAGGGCGAGCAGATCGGAACAGCCACTCTGAGCTATGCCGGAGAGGAGATCGCCACCGTTCCCCTGGTGGCTTCCGAATCCGTGGCGAAAAGCGAGGCGCTGCAGGTCTGGGAACAGGGGCAGGATGTGCTTACCGCCCCGTGGTTTTTACTGATCATGGCCGTGATCCTGGCCCTGGTCATCGTCTATATCATCCTGATCCTGCTGTACCGGAAAAAACAGAAGCAGCTGCGCCGCGTCAAACGCTTCCGGGATATGTGATGTAGTTGTTAGTTGTTAGTTTTTAGTAATTAGTTGTTAGAAAGGAATTTGCTCTTAGGCTTCCCTTATAAAGGGAAGCCTAAGAGTTTTTTCGTTAACGCGCTAAATTATAGTTTAGCGCACTAACAGGAAGGCAAAAACTCTTGCCTCCCCTGAAAGGGGAGGGGGACCATGCGAAGCATGGTGGAGGGGTTTACTGCTGGAATTGCAGAACCCCCCAGTCACGGCTTCGCCGCGCCAGCCCCCCTTTCAGGGGTGAGCGAACGCCGGTGGCGCTCATGTGCGAACCGACCGAGGTCATGATTGCCAGTGGCAATCGTCTATGACCGACCGAATCGAAGATGAGAACGAAGGCGAGAAGGCCAAGGGGTGAGTGCCAAATTCCAATTTAGCGGGCTAACGAATAGCGCTGCCCCTCCCTCCTGTCATCTCTGAACAAAAGCAAAGCCTGCTTTGCTTTCAGTGAAGGATCTCGCCCTTGCCCGTCCTCGGCGCCCCTGAAAGGGGAGCTGTCGTCTGAAAGACGACTGAGGGGTTGCCGTTAGGCAACAGTCCTTTAAAGCTATTCGACCTTGCCCTTTCTAATGACTAATATCTAACAACTACAACACCACCCCATCACTGCCCGTCTTGGCGAACAGACGGCGCATTTCTGCCCGCAGTCCCCGGTATTCCTCTGTCTCCAGCTGGTTTTCCTTCAAGATCGATACAGCGCAGCGCTGGGCCTTGCGGAGCACGTTCATATCCGTGGTCATGTCGGCGATCTTCAGTTGGGGAAGGCCGTGCTGACGTTCTCCGAAAAAGTCTCCCGGGCCCCGGAGCTTCAGGTCGGCCTCGGCGATCTGAAACCCGTCCGAGGTGTCCCGGAACAGCTTCAGGCGCTTCAGCGTCTCTTCATTTTCCGCATCGGTGATGAGAATGCAGGTGGAAAGGTGTTTTCCTCTTCCCACTCTGCCCCGCAGCTGATGAAGCTGAGAAAGACCGTACCGCTCGGCGTTTTCGATCAGCATGATCACGGCGTTCGGCACGTCCACGCCCACCTCCACCACGGTGGTGGAAACCAGGAGCTGAGTCCTGTTTTGGGCGAAGTCCGTCATCACCCGTTCTTTTTCGGCGGCTTTCATTTTTCCGTGAAGGGCCTCCACGGTCACGCCGGGCAGGGCGGCCCGCACCAGCTCGGTGTATTGCAGCACGCTCATCATGCCGCTTTCGTCCTCGTCGATCAGGGGGCAGATCAAATATCCCTGGCGGCCCTCGTCCAGGTGCTTTTTGACATAGCCAAAGGCCCGCCGGCGCTTTGCGGAATTGATCAGATAGGTTTCAATCTTCTGTCTCCCCGGCGGCAGCTCGTCCAGCACGGAAATATCCAGATCGCCGTATACCATCAGGGCCAGGGTGCGGGGGATGGGGGTGGCGCTCATGACGAGCAGATGGGGTGAAGCGCCCTTCTGGGCCAGAGCGGAGCGCTGGTTCACGCCGAAGCGGTGCTGCTCGTCTGTGATCACCAGGCCAAGGTTTTGAAAGGCCACCTTTTCTCCCACAAGAGCATGGGTGCCGATCACAAGCTGGATTGCCCCGGTTTCCAGGCCCGCGAGAACAGCTCTCCTTTGAGCAGTCTTCACAGAGCCCGTCAGCAGAGCGCAGCAGATCCCGGCAGGCTCCAAAAGAGAGGAAAGGGATTCAAAATGCTGGGAGGCAAGGATCTCCGTAGGGGCCATCAGGGCGGCCTGCATGCCTTCCCGGATCACAGCCCAGCAAAGGGCGGCGGCAACGGCTGTTTTGCCGCTTCCCACATCGCCCTGGATCAGCCGGTTCATGGGGGAGCTTCCCGCCATGTCGCCGATGGCTTCCTCTATGGCCCGGCGCTGGGCGCCGGTAAGCTTGAAGGGTAAGAGTTTGGAAAAGCCTTCGGGAAATTCGTTTTTGACAGGGTGGAGGTTTTCCGATTTGCGCCCGTTTTTGATCTGCATCAGTCCCAGCTGCAGCACCAGGAATTCCTCAAAGATCAGTCTGTGCCGGGCAGTTTCCAGATCTTCCTCGGAATCGGGAAAATGAATATGCTCCAAAGCGTAGCTCAAATGGCAAAGCTCATGCTTTTCCCGAAGCTCCAGGGGGAGAGGGTCCCTTACCGTTTCCGGCAAAAGCTTCAGGGCTTCCTGCACGGCAGCGGAGATCATCCGGGAGGTAAGGCCCTGGGTGGCGGGGTAAATGGGCGTTACGGAAAGGGCCTTTTCCTCCGGCAGGAATTCCGGGGAAGTCATCTGCCGTCTGAGAAGAGAACCTGTCACCTTTCCGCGGAACAGATAGGTCTCGTTTTCCTTGAGCATCATGGGGATGTACCGGTTGTTAAAGAAGGTCAGCTCCAAATCGGAAAGGCCGTCTGTCACAACAGTTTTATACAGGAGCTTTCCGCCCTTAACCCGGCGCTCCTGAGGCGTGCGCAGCACAGTGCCCCGGATCACGCATACCTCGTTTAACACGGTTTCCCCTATGGGTAGAGGGTGGCTCCAATCTTCATAGGCTCTGGGGTAAAGGCGCAGAAGGTCGCCCACGGTCGGCACGCCCAGCTTGCGGTAAAGCAGGGCCCGCTTATCTCCAACGCCCTTTAAGGTAGTGATATCCCGTTCAAACAGAGAAGGCAAAGCTTTTCCTCCTTTCCCTGCGGAGAATAAAAGAAAAACCTTTTTGGAAGGGTGGGGCCGCATAAGGCAGCATTTGGTTTTGTCGAGCCAGTATATCAGAAAGGCATCCTGTCTTTGTAATCACAGGATGCCCTTTGCTATTGGAATGTTTCTCTGGCAAAACTGCCCTGTGGGGACTGACCCAAAGGTTTTTCACTGATTTTCTGTGAGAAGCTTATTCCACCGAAATGATGAAATAATAGACAGGCTGGCCGCCGTTTACCAAAGTGATCTCCACGTCGGAACTTACCTTGGAGGCAAGCAGTTCCTTGGCGGACTGTGCCTGCTGCTCGGTCATTCCCTCGCCGTATACCAGGGTGATAAAGGAGGTGTGCTTTGTCACAAAGGACCTTGCCACCTTCATGCAGGCGGTCACGGGATCTTTTTCAATGTATTCCAGCTTTCCGTTTTTCAGGCCCAGGATATCGCCGCGGCGAATGGCGTTTCCGCCGAATTCGGAATCTCTGGCGGCAAAGGTCACAAGGCCGGTGTCCACATGGGAAGCAGCTTCCAGCATGGAATCATGGTTTGTTTCGCCGTCCGCGTCAGGGTCAAAGGCCAGCATGGCGGAAAGCCCCTGGGGAATGGTCTTCGTGGGGATCACCACGATCTCCCTGTCGGTGGCCATGGAAACGGCCTGTTCCGCCGCCATGATGATGTTCTTATTGTTTGGCAGCACAAAGACCTTTTTGGCAGGAGTGGCCAAAGCGGCCTCAAGGATATCCTCGGTGCTGGGGTTCATGGTCTGCCCGCCGTTTACGACTACGGAGCAGCCCAATTCCCGGAACAGGGCTCTCAGCCCTTCCCCGGCGGCCACGGAGATAAAGCCCACCTCTTCTACAGGGGCCTGGGGAGAAAGTTTTTCTTCCTCTGGCTTTTCCTGAGCGGCTTTGGCGGCTTCGTTTTCCTCGGCGGCCTTGCGGTGCTGTTCCTTCATGTTTTCGATCTTCACGGAAAGGAGCTGGCCGAACTGCAAAGCTTTCTGCAGCGCGTCGCCGGGATTTTCCGTGTGGACGTGTACCTTGATGATCTCTTCATCGTCGACCACTACAACGCAGTCGCCAATGGTTTCCAAAAACAGGCGAAGCTCCAGAGGATCTGTAAGGACCTCGGGATCTCTGCCCACGATAAATTCCGTGCAGTAGGTGAAATGGATCTCACTGTCGAATTCAGCGGCCACATTCCGGAAGAATTCGGCGGTCTCCCGGGCTTTTTCCTCTTCAGAAAGCCCGCTTTCCAGGATCACGCCGTCCCGGAAAACGCTGAGCATTCCTTCAAAGATCAGGCAGATGCCCTGGCCTCCCGCGTCCACTACGCCGGCTCTTTTCAGCACCGGCAGCAGATCGGGGGTGGTCTCCAGCGCCTGGGCGGCGCCTGCGCAGATGGCTTCCCACACAGAAACGGGATCCGGCTCTTCGGTACCTTCTCCGTCCTCTTCCTCAGCGCTCTTCGCAGCGTCGTTCAGAACCTTGCGGCCATGCTCCGCCGCCACTCTTGCCACGGTGAGCATCGTGCCTTCGGTGGGCTTCATCACAGCGCCGTAGGCCGCTTCCACACCAAGCTCCAGAGAGTGGACCAGATCCTCTGAGCAGATCTCTTCTTGTCCTTCCAGTCCCCGGGAGATCCCGCGGAACAGCAGGGAAAGAATCACTCCCGAGTTGCCCCTTGCGCCTCTCAGCATGGAGGACGCCGCCTTTTTCGCGGCTTCTCCCGCGGAAACATCTTCCTTGAGCTTTCCCATTTCCTCCGCTGCCGCGCCGGCAGTCATGGACATATTGGATCCGGTATCGCCGTCCGGAACAGGGAAGATGTTCAGATCATTTACCTGCTTCTTATACTTCGCGATGTTATTGGAGCCGGAAATGATGGCTTCTTTCAACTGCTTGCCAGAGATCAAGGGAAACACATCCTTCAAGTTATGGGCATATTTTTTTCTTGAAACAAATACAGGGCACGGGAGAGGTCAAAGCGCTCCGCCCAGCCTGTATAAAGCCGCGGCCCGCCCCGGTAGCGCCGGAACGGAAAATGCCTGCGGGATCAAACTGTATAGAGTAATTATAGCATGGCGTCCCGGAAAATACAATGCCCTATTTCCATGGGCGGAAACTGCCGGAGCTCAGGTAATCGTCATGCGCTCTGCCTGGGTGCAGAGCCCAGTTTTCTCATCGGCGGTAAAAAGCACGCAGTCCATGTGACAGGGGCCGTCGGCCGTTTCGAAGCGGACGGGCATATGGGTCCGAAGCTTCTGGATCACAAGTTCCGGCTTCACTCCCAGCGCGGAGTCTATCGGCCCGGTCATTCCCACATCTGTCAGATAGCCGGTGCCCTTCGGCAGCACACAGGCGTCCGCGGTGGCAACATGGGTGTGGGTGCCGAACAGGGCGGTCACCTTTCCGTCGGCAAAAAATCCCATGGCCCGCTTTTCTCCGGTGGCCTCCGCGTGGAAGTCCACGATGCAGAGCTTGGGCAGCTCGGGCGTTTTCAGCAGTTCTTCCAAGGTTTCAAAGGGGCAGCGCAGGCTGTCCAGATACACGTTTCCCATGATGTTTATGACCGCCGCTCTGGTCCGCCCCAGATCCACAATGCACATTCCCCGGCCGGGCGTGGTGCGTTCCGGAAAATTGGCGGGGCGCAGCAGGTTTTCGGCGGAATCGTAAAGCTCGTAGGCTTCTTTCCTGCGGAAGCTGTGGTTCCCGGTGGTCACCACGTCCACGCCGCTGTCAAGAAGGTGGCGGAAGGACGTGGGGGTAATGCCGTTTCCGTCCGCGGAGTTTTCCCCGTTGGCGATGACAAGGTCCACTGATTTCAGCTTTTTCAGCGCGGGCAGGCGCTCCCGCAGGAACTCGCAGCCTACGGAGCCCACCACATCGCCGATGCAAAGTATGTTCATAGGGTATTCCTTCCTTTCACCAGGGGCTGTTTGAAAATAGCGAAAATGCCGAATTTTCTGATTTTTCAAAGCCCTTGGAGCTCAATCTCAATTTGGTAGCTGCCGTCGATCAAAACAGGGGCATGGCCCTGCTTTTCGCACTGTTCTCTATGAAGGCGGTTTTCCAGGATCACGCTTTCCATGGAAAGCTCATCGCCCTCTCTCGCCTCGATTACGCCGGCATACGCCTTGATATCCTCAAAATGGCGGCGAATATAGGGTTCCGTCATCACCAGGCAAAAATACCTGATCTCCCGCAAATAACGCTCTGAAAAATCCTTTTGCCAGTCAAAGGGGATATAGCAGCCCTCCAGGATCAGGTTTTGCCCGTTTTCCACCGCTGTTTTGACGATCTCCCGCAGGATGGGCCACAGATAGACGGTGAGCTCCTCGTCGTCCTCCGGCGTCAGCGCTGTGATTCCGCTGCGGATCAGCCCCATTTTCAGATGGTCGATGGAAAGATAAGGGAAATGATAACGCTCTAACAGCCGCTGAGCCAACGCGGTTTTTCCCGTGTGGGAAGCGCCGCCAAGCAGTACAATCATGGGATCGCTCCTTTCGGGCCGGCGTTTCCGGCCGGTCATTACAAAAGGGTATACGTATGTGACAAGAGGGTACACATGCGTGTACCCTCTCTCTTTTCCTCTGTAAAATGAGGACAATGCTATTTCGCGTAATCCACCGCGCGGCTTTCCCGGATCATGTTGACCTTGATCTGGCCGGGATAATCGAGATCGGCCTCGATCTTCTTGCAGATATCTCTTGCGAGAAGCGTCATCTGTTCGTCGCTTACCTGCTCGGGCTTTACCATCACGCGGATTTCACGGCCCGCCTGAATGGCATAGCAGTTTTCAACGCCCTTGAAGGAAGAAGCGACCTCTTCCAGCTTTTCAAGCCGCTTGATGTAGTTTTCCAAGTTTTCACGGCGCGCGCCGGGGCGTGCGGCGGAAATGGCGTCGGCCGCCTGTACCAGGCAGGCGATGATTGTCTTCGCCTCCACGTCTCCGTGGTGGGCCGCGATGGCGTGAACCACCGTTTCGCTTTCCTTATAGCGCTTGGCAACATCTACGCCGATCTGTACGTGAGAGCCCTCCATCTCGTGATCCAGGGCCTTGCCGATATCGTGAAGCAGACCGGCCCGCTTTGCCACGGTGGGGTCGAGCCCCAGCTCCGATGCCATGAGTCCGGCCAGGAACGCCACCTCCAGTGAATGGTTCAGCACGTTCTGTCCGTAGCTCGTGCGGTATCTCAGGCGGCCCAGCAGCTTTACCAGCTCGTGATGGATGCCGTTTACACCGGCCTCCAGCACAGCCCGTTCACCTTCGGATTTGATGGTGGCTTCAACCTCCTTGCGGGCCTTTTCCACCATGTCTTCAATGCGGGTGGGATGAATGCGGCCATCAGAGATCAGCTTTTCCAGAGCCAGCCGCGCGACTTCTCTGCGTACCGGCTCAAAGCTGGAGATCGTGATGGCCTCGGGCGTGTCGTCAATGATAAGATCCACGCCGGTCAGGGTCTCGATGGCGCGGATGTTGCGGCCCTCACGGCCGATAATTCTGCCCTTCATCTCATCGTTGGGAAGGGGGACCACGCTGATGGCGGCCTCGGAAACATGGTCCGCCGCGCAGCGCTGAATCGCCAGGGCGATGATCTCTCTGGCGGAGTTTTCGCTTTCCTCTCTCGTCTGCTGCTCAAAATCCCGGATCTTGACGGCCTTTTCGTGGACCAGCTCGCTTTCCAGGTTCTTCAGCAGGTATTCCTTGGCCTGTTCTACAGAGAAGGAAGAAATTTTTTCCAGCATGTCGAACTGGCTCTTCTTGACGGCTTCGGCTTCCTGCAGGCGCTCGTCGGCCTTTTTGTTCTTCTGGTCGATCTGTTCTTCCTTGCGTTCGATGTTTTCCAGCTTTTTGTCAAGGCTTTCTTCTTTCTGAGAAATGCGCCTTTCTTGATGCTGTATCTCCTTGCGGCGGTCCGCAAGCTCTTTTTCCGAATCGTTGCGAAGGCGGTGGACCTCGTCCTTGCCCTCCAGCACGATCTCCTTCTTTTTGGCTTCCGCGCTTTTGACAGCGTCACTGACGATCCGCTTGGCTTCCTGTTCGGCGGAGCCTATCTCGGATTCCGCTTTGTTCTTGCGGTAGTTCATGCCCAGGAAAAATGCCAGGCCGCCCACGATGACGGCGGCAGCCGCGGCAATAACAATACACAGCCAGATCTCTATCATTCGCACTCAGCACCTCCTTGTCTCATTTTTCGGTAAAATCGAGGAATGATAATTCGGAATAGCAGGCAAAGGGCTTTGCCCCTGCCTCTGAATGCAGACGAAGCTCCGCTGTGTATTTTCTTTTTTCTATGAAGTTCGTTTTTAACAATCGCTTTCACGGAAAACTTGTTTTTTCGCGTTTTCTGCGGAAAAAGCTTGCTTTTTATCCCCTGAGGGAACGCCGGGAAAGGCTTATGTAAAACTGAGAGACTTGAGAAAATCA
The DNA here is from genome assembly GCA_964577585.1 of uncultured Acutalibacter sp. GTDB lineage: Bacteria > Bacillota > Clostridia > Oscillospirales > Acutalibacteraceae > Acutalibacter. The sequence continues at coordinate 5,169 of CAZNZS010000001.1, read as the reverse complement.
GAAAAATATAATAAAGCGATCACGGAACACCGTGTGCATTCTTGTTTAATTGTATATCCTACATGCCCCAATTGTCAAGAAATTTGAAACATTTTATTCAGAGGTTTGTTACAAAATGTTGACAGAACCGAAATTTTCCCCGCTCCGCAGGGAAAAGAGACACAGGGGCAGAGGGGGAGAGAAAAGGCAGGAGTGAGAGAAAAGGCAGAGGGGAAGAGAAAAGGCAGAAGGGGAGAGGAAAGACAGGAGTGAGAGAAAAGGCGGGGAGAACGAAAGGGCAGGGCGGAGGAAAAGGACAGGGGAAGGAAAAAGGGGGAGGAAAAACAGGCAGAAGAGAAGGCGGGAGTGTACCCGGACTTTACATGTTGGGTGTGAAGTGCTATAGTATCTTATACCTAAAGAAGGAATCGTTATAGGAAAATGCCGGCTCATCGTTTCAAGTTTCAAAACGGAGGGAGCTTTCAGAAAGCGGCTTTGTTTGGAAAAGCAGGCTCCGGCAGCAGTCTTGACCGATGGGGAACGGGGTCCGCTCCGGATCCATGCCGGGAGGCGTTACCATGCGAAAATTTTTCCGCCAATACAGAGAACAGCTTCTGTATCTTTTCTTCGGCGTGCTGACAACGCTGATCAATTACGGCCTGTTTTGGGCGCTTTCCGTGCTTTGGCAGGGAAGGCTCGTTCTGCTTGCCAATTTGATCACCTTTCTGGCGGCGACGGCCTTTGCGTTTGTCACGAACAAGCTCTTTGTATTTGAAAGCCGGAGCTGGCGCGCTGCAGGAGTGCTTCGGGAAGCGGCGGCCTTTACGGCGGCGCGGCTGTTTTCCTTTGCCCTGGAGGAAGCGGGTCTTTATATCGCGGCCTATCCCCTGAAGCTGGGAAGCTATACGTTCGGGCCGGTGGACGGCGTGATGCTGGCAAAGATCGTGCTGTCGGTACTGGCTGTGATCCTCAATTATTTTTTCAGCAAGTTTTTGGTGTTTGCACGCAGGGAACGGAAAGAAAGAGAGTGAGAGATGTGCGGATCTTATTGATTTTGCCCGCCTATAACGAGGAGAGCACGATCGAGGCCACTGTTCAGACGATCAGAGAGGCCGCTCCTTCCTTTGACGATGAGATCGACTACCTCGTGATAGACGACGGCTCTACAGACAGCACCCGGGAGCTTTGCCTTCAGAATCACATTAAGTGCCTGAGCCTGGTACAGAACCTGGGCATCGGCGGCGCGGTGCAGACGGGCTACCTCTATGCCGCGGTCATGGGATATGACGCCGCGGTGCAGTTTGATGGGGACGGGCAGCACGACATCCGCTCTCTGCCGGAGCTGTTGAAGCCTATCCGGGAGGGAGTAAGTGATTTTGTGGTGGGCTCCCGGTTCATGCCGGGGGAAGACGGACTTTCTGCCAGCGGCTTTCAATCCACGCCGCTGAGAAGGCTGGGCATCCGGTATCTTTCGGCGGTGATAAAGCTGGTCACGGGAAAGCGGGTGCTGGATGTCACCTCCGGGTACAGGGCGGCCAACCGAAAGGCGCTGCTGTATCTGGCGGAGAATTACCCTGTGGATTATCCGGAGCCGGAATCGCTGGTGCATCTGATCAAACAACGGTTTCGGGTGTGCGAGCGCCCGGTGAATATGTTTGAGCGGGCAGGCGGGACCTCGTCCATCCACAGCATGAAATCGGTATATTACATGATCAAGGTGACTTTGGCGATCCTCTGCGCCTCGATGCAAAGGAGGGCGAAAAAATCATGATGAGTTTGTCTCTGCGCATTGAACTGATCGTGATGGCGCTTCTGGTTGTATTCATTATCGTACACAATGTAAACCGCAAGCGCCTGCGCATCCAGTACAGCTTTTTCTGGATGCTGATCGCTCTGAGCCTGGTAGTGGCCGCCTTCTTCCCCGGCATCCTCATCTGGCTTTGCGGAGTGCTGGGCATAGAAACTCCTTCGAACCTGGTATACCTGCTTGGAATTCTGGTGCTGCTGCTGATTGTCTTTTATCAGACGCTGCTCATTTCCCGGCAGGCGGATCAAATCAAAAAGCTGACCCAGGTGGTATCCCTGGAAAAATATAAAGCAGAGGAGCGTGAGGCCTGTGAAGAGCCTTCTGACCGCCGGTAAAAGGCTGTGGGAAAACAAAAAGGTGCAAAACGGCGTAAAGGTGGGGGCGGTTGCCCTTGTGTGTTTGCTGGCACTGCTTTACGGGATCTTCCGAACGATGACCATCGACCCGTACGGCACCCAGTACACGCCGGACGAAAAGAACTACATCAATATGGCAAAAACGCTTTTGACCGAGCATTATTACAGCTATTGGGGCGGCATACCGGATGCCTACGTTTCTCCCGGTTTCCCTCTGTTCCTGACGGGGTGGATGGCAATTTTCGGTACCGGGACAGACGGGCTTTTGTGCATCAAGCTCGTGCAGTGCGTGCTGAGCGCGGGCACAGTGGCCCTTACCTTTCTGCTGGGAAAGCTCCTTACGGAAAAATACAGCGTGGGGCTGATTGCCTGCATTTTGGTGGCCCTGAACGGCCAGTTTTACTTCTTCGCGCGAAAGCTGCTGACAGAGAGCCTGTACTTCTTCACCATGATGGTGTTCTTTGTGCTTTTTGTTCTCGCTGTGAAAAAGGACAGAGGATGGCTGTATCTTGCGGCGGGGGTTGCCTTTGCCGTAACGGTCATGGTGCGGTCCCTGGTGCTGGTCGTGGCGCCCTTCGCATTTCTGCCGCTGATCGTGAAGCGATGGAAAAAGTGGCGGGCTGTGCTGCTTCCCATTGCCCTGTTTGCCGCGGGATTTTTGGTGATCTGCATCCCGTGGTGGGTAAGGAATTGGGTCACGCTTCACAAAACGGTGCTGTTCGCTTCACAGACCAATCCCATTTACGCGGGGCTTGCCCCCAATATCGAGGAGCTGGGGATCAAGAATCCGCGCACCATTTTCGGAAACCTGGCGCTGCTTTTTCAGCTGCTCCTTCAGGATTTCAAGGGAATCTTCTACTGGCTCACGCTGGAGAAATTCCGGATCATCTTCATGGGAGACATCACCCTGTGCAGCTATCCGGCCATCACCGTTCTCGTCCGCAATGTCACCCTGTATCTTGGATTGTTCGGCGGGCTGCGGGTGCTGTTTACCCGGAAAGGATGGGGCCCGGCACTGGTATTCTGGATCTATTTTCTCAGCACCTTCCTGTTTGTGCCTACGAGCCGGTACGCGCTGCAGTATATGCCCCTTCTGGCGATCCTTGCCGGCTGGCTGCTTGCAAGGTTGTTTTCCAGGGAAAGAAAGCCGGAGCGGGAAACGGGGGAAATTCCCGAAATCACCGCTTGACAAAGAGCTTTTCGGGTGTTATGATGGCCTCAAAGTAAAACGCTGAGAAAAGGAAATTCTGTTTCCGATTTTACCGCGAAGGGCTTCGGCCTTCAGAGAGCGGGCGCCGTTGGCTGGAAGCGCCTGCAGCGGAAAATGAAGCGGAGTACCACCTTTGAGCGGCTGCCGAACGCCGGTTTTTTGAAAATCGGCCTAAGGCCAGACGGGCGGCTCCGTTATTTGCCGAAACGAGGAAGCGCTTGCAAAAGAAGCGCTTTGAATCCGGGTGGAACCGCGGACGCAGGGAAAATTTTTGAAGCCTTGTCGCCTGCCCCAGAATTTGCTGGGGCAGGCGTTTTTTCTGTTCCGGCGGAAAGGAGTTTTCCACATGATCAAGATCGACCTGAAAGGACAGGTAAAGGAGTTCGAAAGCGGCGTTACCCCCGCCGAGGTGGCAAAGTCCATCGGCATGGGGCTGTATAAGGCCGCCTGTGCCGCCCGTGTTGACGGCGAGGTGAAGGACCTGCGCACCCCCCTTGAGCGGGACTGCGCTTTGGAGATCCTCACCTTTGACGAAGCCGACGGCAAGCACGCCTACTGGCACACCACCTCCCACATTATGGCCCAGGCGGTGAAGCGGCTGTATCCCGATACGAAATTTGCCATCGGCCCGGCCATTGAAAACGGTTTTTACTATGATTTCGATCTCAGCGCTCCTCTTTCTCCCGACGATCTGCCGAAGATCGAGGAAGAGATGAAGAAGATCATCAAGGAAAATATCGAGCTGACCCGTTTCGAGCTGCCTCCGGAGGAGGCCAAAAAGGAAATGGCCGGACAGGGGTATAAGGAGGAGCTGATCGACGAGCATTCCGGAAACGGGGAGAAGATCAGCTTTTACCGCCAGGGGGATTTTGAAGATCTGTGCGCCGGCCCCCATCTGATGAGCACCGGCGGGGTAAAGGCCGTAAAGCTTACCTCCATCACCGGCGCTTACTGGCGGGGAGACGCCACCAAGAAAATGCTCACCCGCGTGTACGGCATTTCCTTCCCCAAACAGAGTCAGCTGGACGAGTATCTGCAGATGCTGGAGGAGGCAAAGAAGCGGGACCACCGCAGACTGGGCAAAGAGCTGGGCCTCTTTATGCTGCGGGATGAGGGCCCCGGCTTCCCCTTCTTCCTGCCAAAGGGAATGGTGCTGAAAAACACCCTGATCGATTACTGGAGGCAGGTCCACAAAAAATACGGCTATGTGGAAATTTCCACCCCCATCATGCTGAACCGCCAGCTTTGGGAGCGCAGCGGCCATTGGGACCATTATAAAGAGAATATGTACACCACGGTGATCGACGATGTGGACTTCGCCGTCAAGCCCATGAACTGTCCCGGCGGCATGCTGGTGTATCAGAGCGAGCCCCATTCATACAAGGAGCTGCCCCTGCGGGTAGGAGAGCTGGGACTGGTACACCGCCACGAGCTTTCCGGCGCTCTCCACGGCCTGTTCCGGGTGCGCTGCTTTACCCAGGACGACGCCCACGTGTTTATGACAAGAGAGCAGATGCAGGATGTTATTCAGGAAACGGTGCGGCTGTTTGACGAGGTATATTCCACCTTTGGTCTTACCTATACCATCGAGCTTTCCACCATGCCCGAGGACCATATCGGCGAGGTGGAGGAGTGGGAGCGCAACCAGGATATTCTGAAAAACGCCATCACCGCCATGGGGAAGGATTTCGTCATAAACGAAGGCGATGGAGCCTTCTACGGCCCGAAGCTTGATTTCCACATTGCCGACAGCCTGGGACGCACCTGGCAGTGCGGCACCATCCAGCTGGACAGCCAGCTCCCCGAGCGCTTCGAGC